>CALQCV020000237.1 GCA_943329165.2 Candidatus Nitrotoga sp. CP45
TACCCAGCTTGGGTAGAAGGTGCCAAAACTGGAATGGATGGCATGAAAAAATATATGAATCAAAGTGATGTTTTGAACTTAGTTTATGCTTCTAAATATGCTTCAACCGCTAATTATTGGAAAAACCGTCAAGGTATGATTGATGCCTTATCTAAATTTGGTACATCAAAAACCAAAGCAGCACAGGAAACTAAATTTAATGCGTGGGCAAACAAACCAGCCAATAAAGCAAAGTATGGAAATGTTGTGGCAACTATCAATAAATATTACGGAATGACTAACGAAAAGTCAAGACATGATAATTATTTGCAACAATTATTCAGAACCACTTCATTTGGAACTGTAGGCAGAACTTTAGGTCGTCAGTTAGAAAACTATACAAAAGCCGATGCTACAAAGCGATTACAAATGGCTCAAGGAATTGAAGAAATGGCCGCTGAGTTTTTTAAAGAAGTTCATATTCCGGCAGAAAAAGATATTTTATCGGCACAACTAAAATTGTATGCTACAAAATCAACAGGATATGCTATTGCGCCAGCTGTGAAAAAAATTGCTGATGAAAACAATAATGATTTCACAAAATATGTTAATGCAGCTTTTGATTTAAGTGTTTTCACATCTATGGATAGAATCAAAGCATTCTTAGCTATTCCAAGTCAAGGTATTTTGGATAACGATCCATTATATTCGCTATCTAATAATATGTTGACTCATTTCAATTCTAAATCAGATGAAATTGCAAAAGCACAAAATGATTATAGTGCTTCGTACCGATTATTAGTAGAAGGTCTAAGAGAATCTAAAATAGGAACTATTAAATATCCAGATGCCAATTCAACATTGCGTTTAACTTATGGAAAAGTTCGATCATTACCTGCTGACAAGCGTAATGACGCAAAAATCAATAACTATACAACACTTGATGGTCAAGTTAAAAAGTATAAAAAGGGAGACCAAGAATTTGATTTGCCAACAAAGGTTTTGGAAATGAATAAGAATAAAGACTACGGAAGATTTGCCGATAAAGATGGTTCACTTCATGTAAATTTCTTAACAGATAATGACATTACAGGAGGAAACTCGGGCTCACCAGTTCTTAACGGAAAAGGAGAACTGATTGGTTTGGCATTTGATGGTAATATTGAGGCTATGGCAGGGGATGTTATTTTTGATGCGAAATTACAGAGAACAATTAATGTTGATATTAGATATGTACTTTGGATAATTGAGAAATTTTCGGGAGCCAAACATATTGTAGATGAAATGACATTGGTGAAGTAAATCCATTTTCTAATTCTGAAAAATGCAGAGTAATAAATAATAATCCGTCTAGTTTTTTCTAGACGGATTTTTTGGCTAAATGTTTTATAAAAACACCAATAATAAACTACATTTGTTATCTCATAGAGTCTATTTTCCAGTAAATGAAAAAGCTATTTTTTATTATTTTTTTGTTGCCAACTTTGGTTTTCTCTCAAGCTAATTTTGAGAAAGCAGAAAAGCTGTTTAATCAAGGAAAATATAAATTGGCTAAACCACTTTTCGAAAGTGTGCTTGTTGAAAATCAAAACCACAGTAAAACTTTAGAGTATTTAGGAGACATTGAGGGTTTTAACAAGTCTTGGGATAAAGGAATGTTTTATTATGATAAACTTAAAAAACTCAATCCTTCCAATGCCGAATATTATTATAAGTATGGTGGCTGTCTCGGGATGAAAGCCAAAGAGAGCAACAAATTTACTGCACTCGGAATGATTGGGGATATAAAAACCTCTTTCGAAAAAGCCATTCAACTTAATCCAAATCATATCGAGGCGCGCTGGGCATTGATAGAATTATATCTTCAATTACCCGGAATTATCGGTGGAAGCGAACGTAAAGCCCAAAAATACGCCAACGAATTGCTAAATATATCAACGGTTGATGGTTATCTAGCTAAAGGACATATTGCCGAGTATTTCAATAAATACAAAGACGCCGAAAGATTTTATACCAAAGCGATTGCAGTTAGTGGTTCAAAAATGACCTATCAAAAATTAGCCAATCTATATAAAAACAAAATGAATCAGCCCGAGAAAGCTAAAATACTGCTAGAAAATTATCAAGAAAGAAATAAATCATAATGAGAACTCATTTCATTGCCATTGGAGGCGCAGCTATGCACAATCTTGCCTTAGCATTACACAATAAAGGATATCAGGTCACCGGAAGCGATGATGCTATCTTTGAACCTTCCAAATCAAGATTAGAAAAAAAAGGATTATTGCCAATAGAATTTGGTTGGTTTCCCGAAAAAATAACTTCCGATATCGAAGCCATAATTCTCGGAATGCATGCCAAAGCAGATAATCCTGAATTGTTGAAGGCGCAGGAATTAGGTTTGAAAATCTATTCGTATCCCGAGTTTTTATACGAACAATCCAAAAATAAAACCCGAGTAGTCATTGGTGGTTCACACGGAAAAACAACCATCACTTCAATGATTTTACATGTGATGCATTATCATAATATTGAAGTTGACTATATGGTTGGTGCACAGCTGGAAGGTTTTGACACCATGGTGCATCTTACACATGAAAATGATTTTATCGTTTTGGAAGGCGACGAATATTTGTCATCACCAATTGACAGACGACCAAAGTTCCATTTATACCGGCCTAATATTGCTTTACTTTCGGGTATTGCATGGGATCATATCAATGTGTTTCCAACCTTTGAGAATTATGTGGAGCAATTTGAAATCTTTGTTAACCAAATAACCAAAGGCGGAATTTTAGTCTATAACGAAGAAGACGAAACCGTAAAAAAAGTAGCTGAAGAAACTACCAATACCATCAGAAGATTACCTTATACAACGCCAAGTTATTCTGTTGAAGACGGAACCACTTTATTAGAAACACCTGAAGGACTTATGCCAATTGAAGTTTTTGGAGCACACAATCTCAATAATCTGTCTGGCGCCAAATGGATTTGCCAAAATATGGGCGTAGACGAGGCTGATTTCTACGAAGCCATTGCCAGTTTCAAAGGCGCATCCAAACGCTTAGAAAAAATAGCCGAAAGTAAAGGAAAAGTAGCTTATAAAGATTTTGCACACTCCCCAAGTAAAGTTTCTGCAACGACAAAAGCCGTAAAAGCACAATATCCAAACCGAAAATTAGTAGCTTGTTTGGAGTTGCATACCTATAGTAGTTTGAATGCTGAATTCCTAAAAGAATACGAGGGTGCACTTGATGCAGCCGATATTGCTGTGGTTTTCTATTCGCCCGATGCCGTTAAAATTAAACAGTTGGAGGAAGTAAGTTATGACCAAATTGCACAATCATTCCAACGTGATGATTTGATTATTTATACCAATCCGGCGGAGTTTAAGGAGTTTCTTTTTAATTACGATTTAAATAATTCAGCTTTACTTTTGATGAGTTCCGGGAATTACGGCGGATTAAATTTTGATGAGGTAAAAAGATTGATTAATTAAATTAAAATTCTTACATTTATCATTAATTATGTAATGATGAGTGAACAAAAATTTTCTATAAAAAATTGGGCTGAAGACGATAAGCCTCGCGAAAAGCTAATGCTGAAAGGAAAAGCAGCTTTGAGCGATGCCGAGTTAGTAGCTATTCTAATTGGTTCAGGTAGCAGAAATGAGAGTGCA
>CALQCV020000238.1 GCA_943329165.2 Candidatus Nitrotoga sp. CP45
GGCGTTTACATCATAAAAATTACTGAAGGCGATACTACTGCCACTAGAAAACTAATTGTCAGATAGTTATGTATTCTGAAAATTAATCCTTTTTTAATAATTTTTTTACATTTTTTTTACATTTTTTTTTACATTTTTTTTTACATTGCTAAAATTTGTGCATATATTTGCAGCCTAATTAAATTTAAAAAAAATGAAAAAAATTTACTCTTTATTACTTTTGGTGTTAACTACTGTGTCTTTTGGACAAGTTTTTACCGATAATTTAAATTATCCTGACAATGCATTATTGACATCAAACGGATGGACTGCTCATAATGGAGCTGGTACTAATTCACCAAATGTTGGTGTTTCAAATGGATTAACTTACACAGGATATTCTGGTTTAGGTGGGGTTTCTGCTTCTGCAGTTGGAAATGCAGCACAACTTGATAATACAGGTGAAGATGTTAATAAGCTATTCACAACACCAGTTACAACAGGTACTTTATATTATTCATTTTTAGTAAATGTAGTTTCTGGAGATGCGGGATATTTTACACATTTAGGAAATGGGACAAACTTTGCCGCAAGAGTTTTTGTAAAGCCATCTGCAAACGCTGGTAAAATTAATTTTGGTATTTCTAATACAGGTACAGCTTCTTATGCTACTGTTCCAACAGATTTTGATTTAAACACAACGTATTTAATAATTGTTAAATATGATGTTTCGACAACTGGAGCTGCAAGCATTTGGGTTAAATCGGCTGGAGTTCCAGCTACCGAAGCTGCAGCAGGAGCACCTGAACATTCTACTTCTGCTTCTGGGGTTGCTAACGTTGCTGCCGTTTATTTACGCCAATACTCAGCTACTCAAAATATTACAGTTGATGGGATTTTGGTATATTCAACTTGGTTTGGAGCTACACCTTGTGCTCTAACTTTAAATACTGAGACTGTTGCTTGTGATGCTATTACTTTAGGAATTGACACTTACACTGCTACAATACCTTTTACAGGTGGAAATACAGGAACTTATAATTTATCTGTGAATGCGGGTACACTTGGCGGCGCAAGTCCAACAACAAATGCTACTGGTGATATCATAATTTCTGGAATTCCAGAAGGAACAAGTATAACTTTAACTGTTTCCGGAACTTGTGGTTTCACTAAAACTGTAGCTTCACCTGAATGCAAACCAGTTAATACATTACCATACTTAGAATCATTCCCTTACACTGTTGGTGGTTCTTTGAATGCTGAGCAAAAATGGTCACTTGTGAATACAGGAGACAATATTGCCATTGCAACAGGAAGCTTAGCTTATCCTGGAATTACTGCATCAGGAAATTCAATTACTTTTGTTGGAACAGGTGGCGAATCAAGAACATTATTCACTAGTACTAACACAGGATATGTATATTCATCATTCATTGTTAATGTAAGCGATTTAGCTAACGTTACAACTGATTTGGCTAACACTTATTTCGCCTTATTTACAGACGCTACAGGAAGTACAACAAACGCTAGAGTTTGGGTTAGAAAAAATGGAACTCAATATCAATATGGTTTAGGAACAGGTTCTGCTCCAACGGATTGGGATACTACTTTATACAATGCCGGAGATATTCAATACGTTGTTTTAAGCTATGACTTTACCGGTAACACGTTGTCATTATTTATCAACCCTACTATCGGTGGAAGTGCTGCTCCTACAGTTGCTGTAACACCGGCAACTGCATTCGCTAACTTAGGCGGTTTCATGTTCAGACAAGATGGTGCCACTAACACACCAACTATAACAGCTGACGAACTAAGAATTGATTCAACACCTAACTTTACTTTAGGAAATCAATCAAACGAAATCACTGGATTAAGAATTTATCCAAACCCTGTTTCTAACGGAACATTGTTCATCGAAACTTCAGCTAATGCTGAAAAAACAGTAACTGTTTTTGACGTTTTAGGAAAACAAGTTTTAAACACTACTACTTCAGATAATGCAATCAATGTAGCTAGTTTACACACTGGTGTTTACATTGTAAACATTACTGAAGAAGGAAAAACAGCTTCAAGAAAATTAGTTATTAGATAATTCGTTTTTTTATCATATCAAAAAGCTCTAACGAAAGTTAGGGCTTTTTTATTTTGATTACTTTTGCATTCATTCTGAACTTGTTTCAGAATCTCAACAAATGATTTCTGACCAAGACATATTCACCATTTCCTCTCACAAACAATTTGAAAAAATAGCTTTGAAAGTCTTTCGTTTTCAATACGAAAACAACTTGGTGTATCAAGAGTTTTGCGATTTTTTAAAAGTGGATAAACAATCCGTAAAATCATTACAGCAAATCCCATTTCTACCGATACAATTTTTTAAGAATCATAATGTGGTTTCGAATACGAATGAAATTCAGGAAACATTTATCAGCAGCGGAACTACCGGAGTGATTACCAGCAAACACTTAGTTACCGATGTTTCGTTATACGAACAAAGTTATCGAAACGCCTTTTCTGAGTTTTACGGCAACATTGAAGATTATGTCGTTTTAGCCTTGCTTCCATCCTATTTAGAGCGCAGCGGTTCATCTTTAATTTATATGGTAAAGGATTTGATCGAACTTTCCCATAATGAAAACAGCGGCTTTTATCTGAATAATTACGACGAGTTGATTTATAAATTGATTGAATTAGATAATGCCGGTCAAAACGTAATACTGATTGGTGTTACTTATGCTTTATTAGATTTAATTGAAAAACAAAAGTTTCAGCTAAAGAATACCATCGTAATGGAAACCGGTGGCATGAAAGGAAAACGAAAAGAAATGATACGCGAAGAATTACACGAAATCTTATGTGACGGTTTTGGAGTACAAACCATTCATTCCGAATATGGCATGACCGAACTTTTATCACAAGCGTATTCTCTTGGAAACGGAATATTTGAATGCCCGGCTTGGATGCAAATACTAATTCGGGATACCGAAGACGCACTGACTTATGTAAACAATGGAAAAACTGGCGGAATAAACGTAATTGATTTGGCCAACATTAATTCGTGCTCATTTATCGCTACGCAGGATTTGGGTAAAAAACAGCCCAACCAAGCTGCCTACTGGCAGGCAGGTTCCTTCGAAGTATTGGGACGTTTTGATAATTCTGATATTCGCGGTTGTAATTTGATGGTTATTTAACAAAGTCTTTTACACTTTGTGTTCTAAGTGGAAAACCTTCGTGAACCCAGCCTGCCGGCTGGCAGGTTTGTGGTTAAACAACCCGAATCACAAAGTAATTTTTCTTTCCGCGTTGCAACAACACAAACTGATTATTAATCAAATCCTGTGAAGTCAACAGAAACTCTTCAGTTACCTTTTCTTTGTTTACCGAAATCGAATTTTCTGCCAAAGCACGTCTGGCTTCTCCATTCGATTTTAAAAATCCCGATTTTGAATGCAGTACATCAACGATATTGATTTCGTTAGAGATATCATTTCTTGAAATTTCCGCTTGTGGAACTCCATCAAAAACCTCTAGAAAAGTAGCTTCATCTAATTGTTTCAAATCATCAGCCGTGGCATTTCCAAACAATATATTCGAAGCCTGTATGGCTTTTTCCAATTCCGTTTTTCCATGAACTAATAGTGTTACTTCTTCAGCTAATCTTCGTTGTAAGA
>CALQCV020000239.1 GCA_943329165.2 Candidatus Nitrotoga sp. CP45
AATGAACGTAAGGCTGCAAAGTTCTGCGCTAAACCTGTTACGGCAACAATCTGCATCAACTCTTGAGCCGATGGTTTTTCCAGAATTTCCAAAGCTATTTTTACTAATGGATGCAACGATGTCAAACCACCAACGGTTCCTAATGCTAGTGGAATTTCCATCCAAAAAGTAAATATTCCGTTTTCAATTTTGGCATGAGACAGACTTGTGTATTGACCGTTACGGGAAGCATAGGCATGAACACCGGCTTCCACAGCCCGAAAATCATTTCCTGTGGCCAAAACAACTGCATCAACACCATTCATAATTCCCTTGTTATGCGTAACGGCTCGGAAAGGTTCTATCTCAGCAATACGAACAGCTTGAACTAATTTCTCGGCAAACTCTTGTGGATTTTCTATTTTTCCCTGCCTGCCGGCAGGCAGGTTTTCTGCTAATGCTGAAACTTTACAGGAAACTTCGGCACGCACAATACAATTGGGAACATAATTGGAAAGTATGCTCATTACAACCGTAATATCTTTTTCCAAATTATTGAAATCAGAATAATTTTGGGCTTCTTCTTTCAGTGTTTTCGCTAATTGTTCTAAACAGGAATTGATGAAATTTGCACCCATACTATCTTTGGTTTCAAAAGTGGCGTGCAGCTGAAAGTAATTTTCTAATTCAGTAGTTTTGTTTCGAAGTTCCAAAGATGTAATTCCGCCGCCACGCTTTTGCATGTTTTTGGTAATACTTTCTGTGGAGGCTATCAAATTATCTTTTTGATTATCAAAAAACGTCTTAAGTTTAGCTGAATCGCCTTTGAACAGAAAATGAACTTGTCCTATTTTTTCGGTGTTTAAAACCGTTGCTTTAAATCCGCCACGCGTGCTCCAAAACTTAGCCGATTTGGCAGCAGCAGCTACAACCGAACTTTCTTCGATAACCAGTGGCACCGAATAATACTTGCCGTTAATTAGGAAGTTAGGAGCAATTCCCATTGGTAAATAGAAATTGGAAATCGTGTTTTCTATAAACTCATCGTGTAATTGTTGCAGCTTGGCATCGCTATTCCAATATTGCTTTATGGTCGCAACGGCTTCTGCCGGATTGGAAAAATACTCCTTGGCAATCCAATTTATTTTTTCTTCTTTGGTTAGTTTTGAAAATCCAGAAATTGCATTATTCATGGTCAGTGATAAGTGAATTAATCAACTACAAATATAGTTTATTCGATACTGATTTTTGTTTTATTTGTAAAACAAACAAGCCACATAAAATGTGGCTTGTTTTAAAAAACTAATTATTACTAGCTCTAACCTATTGTTTTATTAATTTCATTGTTTTAGAACTATTGTTGCTATCAATTGCTTTGACTAAATAAACTCCGTTACTCAAATCATTTACATCAAACTGATATTCTTCTGAAATACTATTGCCAAATGACTTTACCAATTGTCCAGTAATAGAATACACTTCTACTTTAGAAACTTGACCTTTAATGTTAAAGCTTCCCGACGTAGGATTTGGATATAAGCTTACTGTATTACTAAGATTAAAATCATTGTTCGCTAAAGTAGTCGCAGCTTTATTACCGTAAACTCTAAATCCACCTGGTTCTATTGAAATATTTTGTGTTGTTGATGTTACATCGATAGTTGAATTATCCATCAAATTAACCCAGATACCAGTGAATGGGAAAAAACCTTGCGTATTTAACGTGTTGTCAGAAAAATTAGTTCTCACAAAAACATAGCTTAAAGAAGTTGTTTGTGTTGTGCTTGTGTATACATCAAGTCTAGGGCTTCCTGGCGAGCTTAAATTCCATCCAAATTGTCCATTTTCAAAAACAGGTTCAGATTTTTTTAAATCAATCATTTTGGCCCAATTAGTATAGATTTTACTTCTGTTTGCATCAGCTAGCCAGTTTTCTGTCCATTGTGGTTGTGGTTTAGTGTCTAATTTACAATCTGGATTTGAAAAAGAAACATTTCCATTATTACACGTCCACAAAGACCTATCCCATCCTAACTCTCCAAAATGCCAAATCATTTTTGGCCCTGGCACTAATAAATGTAGTGCTCCCATTGCAGACAATCTTTGGTGTACTTTAAAAAGATTACCAAATGTTTGGTTGGCTCCAGGATCATTTAATGCTTTGTAAACCACTCTTTCTTCATCATGGCTTTCGGCATATCCTATCATTCTTTCAGAAGCATCAGTTACACCAGTTAAATTGGCATAATTTCCTTTTAATAAATCTGCATAAGGGTCGGTCATTTTTCTCCACTGCATAATTCCTTTAGTGTCAGCAGAGCGCAAATAATTTGCCCATTCCGTTTCTTCTGTGGCAGAACCACCTGTTCCTAAATGTTCGAAAATTACTAAAAAATTGGGGTCGGCAGCCCATTGAATATCAGCATATTCTTTAAGTTTTGCAACCCTATCACTAAGATAACTATTAGTACATGTCTCATCGCCCGAACTACAACTATTGGTAAACCCTTTCGTTAAATCCCATCGGAATCCATCAATTTTATAATCTTGAATCCAAGTTTGAATTGAACGTGAAACATACGTTTTTGTCATGTTTGCTCCTGGTCCTGTCGTAAGAAAATGATTTATATCACTTCCAACTCCATAGGCATGCTTAGCATCTTGATTGATGTAGGGATTTTCAGTTGTAACCCTAGATCCAGTACTATTTGCCCATCCGTCACCATCTGTATCTAACATCCACATTCTTTCTAATGGTGAACGTCCAAAAACATGATTTAATGCAATATCGATAATTACAGCTATTCCATTTTGGTGACATAAATCGATAAACTCTTTTAATTTAGCTGGAGATCCATATCTTTTATCAGGCGCTAAGTGGTAAACCGTGTTGTAGCCCCAACTCATATTGCCTTCAAACTCCATTACAGGCATTAATTGTATTGCATTGATTTTTAAATTTTTAAAATAATCAATTTTATTAATTAAATCTTGGTAAGTGCTATTAGCATCAAAATCTCGAACTAAAACTTCATATATAGTAAGATCTTTTTTCTTAGGCTTCACAAAATTTGTTGTAGTACTCCAAGTATAGTTCCACCATGCAGTTGGTCCTGTTTGCAAAACTGTAACTTCTCTTTCTTGCCCAACTGGGTAAGCAGGTAAATTTGGATAAACACCCAAAGTTTGAATTTCTGGATCATCAAATGGTGATAATACTAAAGTAGAAAACGGATCAGCTGTTTTTACTAAAGCTGGTGAGTTGGTTGGTCGATTCGTTTGATCACAAACCCAATATTGGTAAGTATAAACTTGTCCTGGTATTAAACCTGTAAGTTCTATCCAAAACTTTGTACCGCTTTTTTTCATGGCATAAGCTGCGCCTGGTTGCCAGTTATTAAAGCTCCCAGCCACATAAATAAAATCTTTTAATGGTGCATTTAAAACAAGAGTTGCTTTGGTAGGGTCAGATGTGTTGTAATTTATTCCGTCAACCATGCCTGTAGGTACAGCTTGGGTAACTGTGGTAGGTGTAATGATAACATTGAACTTTGCTGTAAAAGTTGTATTTCCTTGAGTTATTTGCAAACTGTAAACCTGATTTGTTGTAATACTGGTGTGAGTAAAAGAATAATTAGCCGTTGTTTGCGTATTAAT
>CALQCV020000240.1 GCA_943329165.2 Candidatus Nitrotoga sp. CP45
AGTAAAAGTGGCCAAAGAAACTTCGTATGAAGAAATTATGGCTGTATTGAAAAAAGCTTCAGAAAACGAAATGAAAGGAATTTTAGGATATACTGAAGATGACGTAGTTTCTCAAGATTTTGTTTCAGACACAAGAACCTCAATCATTGATGCTAAAGCCGGAATTGGTTTAAACTCAACATTCTTCAAATTGGTTTCTTGGTATGATAACGAATATGGTTATTCAAGTAAATTGATTGATTTAGCTGTTCACATCGCTGGTCTAAAATAAAAGAACATATAAAATAGAGTATCGAATATCGACAAAAAAATATCTTTACTCTGTTTTTTATAACTAATAAAAACAGTGACAGAAAGGGCTAAGTCTATTTTCTTTATTCTATTCTCAATTTTCTATACTCTTAAAAAAATATGAAATTACTAGTTGATAGTGGATCTACCAAAGCCGATTGGATCGCCATTGATGATAACGGGAAAGTACTTTTCACTACGCAAACACTGGGTTTAAATCCGGAGGTTTTGGATAAAGCAGAAGTCATTGCGCGTCTTGATGATAAATTTGATATCGAGCACAATAAAGAGAAAGCGTCACATCTTTACTTTTACGGTGCCGGTTGCGGAACCGACAGAATGAAAGACTTTTTAACCAAAGTGTTTCAGGAATATTTCCCTAAAGCTATAGTTTCGGTTTATGAAGATACCTATGCCGCAGTTTATGCAACCACGCCAAAAGACGAAGAAGCCATAGTTTGCATCCTTGGAACGGGTTCTAACTGCAGTTATTTTGATGGTAAAGTGCTGCACCAAAAAGTACAGTCATTGGGTTATATTGCTATGGATGATGGTTCCGGGAATCGTTTTGGAAGACATTTACTTCGTGGGTATTATTTCAACAGTATGCCCAAGGAATTGGCTAAAGAATTGGCAGAAGAATACAATTTGGATGCCGATTATATCAAAGCTAATTTGTATAAAGAAGCCAATCCTAATGCGTATTTAGCGACTTTTGCTAAGTTTATCATTAAGCATAAGGATAATGATTTTTGTAAAAAAATTATCAAGAAAGAATTAAAATCGTTTGCCAAAAATTATATCATGCAATATGAAAATCACAAAGAAGTGCCCGTGCATTTTGTGGGTTCAATAGCATTTTATTTGAAAGACGAATTGGAAGCTATTTTAACCAAATATGATATCAAAATTGGCAATGTGCTCAGAAGACCAATTGATGGTTTAATTGCGTACCATGTTTTGAATAAATAATCTTGAGACCTGACTTGTTTTCTAACCCTGTCTGGTCTTTTTTAACCACGAATTACACAAATTTCCACAAATTAATTCGTGGAAATTTGTGTAATTTGTGGTTATTTTTTAGGAACTAAAATCGTTTTTACACAACCTGAATAATGCTATCAAGTTTTTATGTAAACTTTGCTAATAACTTTGAGGCCTTTACGCTTAAATAATCACTCACTGCGGAAAGAGCTATAATTTGTGAATGATGGGAAAAAAGCCGACATGATTCAGTTTATAAATAAAAACAAAGCCATACTTCAAATAGAACACATAAAAATAATCACCACCTTTTGATTAGATGGAGTAAGATTAAGAAAGCAAAACCTATCCCATTCGCATCAAGAAGCAAAGAGTTATTTTTTTACAAATGTCTAACCTTTTCCTCTTCCATATCCAACTGATGCAAGTGTCGGCGGACGATTCCCTCATCCAGATTTCCGTTCTTACGATTTTTTTGAATTAGCCATTTTCGCTGTTGGCGAAGAATGTTCAGATAGATGATTTTACCATCGGCGGTCATTTCGGTGTCCTCAGTCAGCATTTTGCTGGCTTCCCATTTGTCGGCTATTTTTTGCAGTAGTGGTTGTTCTTCTAATGCTTTTCCGTACTGGTTTTGCAGTTGTTCCAAGGCAAATGCTGCCATCTCGTATTTCAGGAGTTTATATTGTTGTTCTTCTTCTGCTTCCTGTGCGGGTGTCATTAGCTGCAACCTGCGTATAAAGTAGGGCAGTGTCAATCCCTGTAAAATCAAGGTTAGCAGTATGACTACAAAAGTGATAAAAAGAATAAGGTTCCGTTGCGGAAAATGATTTCCATTATTTAAGTATTCGGGAATCGATAAGGCTGCTGCCAAAGATACCACACCACGCATTCCTGTCCAACCAATGATGAATGGGCCTTTCATTCCCGGGTTAGTGGTTTGGGCTACCGTGATAAAATTACGCATAATCAACCTCGTGATTACGGCACCATAAGCAGCCAGCATTCTGACGATAATCAAAACCACTGTTATCAGTATGGCATAGCCAATCGCTGAATACAAGGACATCCCTTCACTTTCAAGTCCGGCTGTCACCGCTGAAAGCGAAAGTCCAATCAGCGTAAACACCAGACCATTCAGAACAAAAACAAGGCTTTGCCAGACGCTATAACCCCTTACACGAGACTCACTTGGTAAAAAAGAATACCTGTTGTAGGATAAATATAAACCGGCACTTACAACTGACAATATCCCTGAGCAATGGGCTTCCTCTGCTATAAGATAAATGATATAAGGCATTACAAGTGTGAAGACAATATCCATATTAGCATCAGTAGGTAGGTACTTGTGGAGTTTCATAAAAATCCATCCAATCAAAAGACCAATGGCAATCCCGCCCAATACCATCCAGGAGAAACTTACCACCGCTTTCAAAAAGATAAACTGAGTAGTACTAACAGCAACTAAGGAGAATCTGAAAATGATTAGGGATGAAGCATCGTTTAAAAGACTCTCGCCTTCCAATATTGAGGATATGGTTCGTGGAACTTTTACAAATTTTAAAATAGCTCCTGCGCTCACGGCATCGGGAGGGGAAACTATTCCGCCTAACAGAAAGCCTAACGCTAGTCCGAATCCCGGTATAAAATAATTCGCTACTAATGCTACCGATAATGCAGTCAGGAATACCACTATAAAGGCGAAGCTTAATATGACCCTGCGCCAATGCCACAACTCTTTCCAGGAGATAGTCCAAGCTGCTTCATAAAGTAGTGGTGGTAGAAATAGTAGAAATATAAATTCGGGGTTTATTTTTATGGATGGAATTCCCGGAATGAAACTAATCAATAATCCAGCAACGATCAATAAGATAGGGTAGGCCACCTTGATCTTCTCAGCAATCATCATGATGAGGACTATGGAAAAGATGAGTATTAGGTAAAAGGGGAAGCTATCTAACATCACTTGGAGTTTTGGAGATAAACAAAGGTATGGTAATTTATCAGTGTTCAGTTGCAGTTTTCATAAGGGTAAACAACAATAATCCCTAACTGTTTTTACAATTAGGGATTATATACCTCCTTCGTCAACATTACAAGATTACTGCCAGCTGCGACCGTACATTGCGACTGAACACTATTTTAGTTGCTTCATATCCTTTTTTTCTAATTCATCAATTCTTTTAACATCGGTTATTTCGTAGTTCATTGGAATTTTTAGTTTCCAATCAAACCGATAATAAGTATAACTATTATTTTCTATTTTACCATTTTCCGTCTCATCAATAGAAGTAACGTTCAAAACTTGGCTGTCATTAGAAACTATCAATTTTTACTGAGAAAATAAACTTAGA
>CALQCV020000241.1 GCA_943329165.2 Candidatus Nitrotoga sp. CP45
CGAAGGTTTGATATTGTCCACTATAACGAGTTTCGAAAGATAAACTCTTAGTCAAATCAACTCCGATATTAAAGTTACCCAATAAAGTGGTCCCTAGAGTTTGAGACAAATCATATTTAGCATCAGCGATACCATTAGTACTGTTCCAAGCTCTTCTGTTGTAAGGAATTGGAGCTAATGGGCCATTAGGACCATCTGGATCATATTCAGTACCATAATCATATTGATTTCCTCCAAAAATAGGATCAGCAACTAGTTCACCATTAGTATCTCTCAAATAGACATCATAAATAGCTGGCGTAGTGCTTGTTAAGGCAAAAATATTCCCCGAAGAACCGGCAGAACCTTCACTATCTGACGAGTTAGTATATTTTGATCCTGTGTAAGCCATATTTCCACCAATTTTTAACCAGTCTTTAGCTTTATGTTCTATATTTAGACGAGTAGTATAACGAGTATAATTCGATTTAATTGTGTATCCTTGGTCATCTAAATATCCGAAAGATAAAGCAAACCGCGTTTTATCACTACCTCCACTAAATTGTACATCAGCTTCGGTTCTATATCCAGTGCCAAATGCTGCATCTGCCCAGCTAGTAGGACTATATCTTCTCTTTACTCCGCTTGCTATCTTTCCGGTAGCTGGGTCAATAAGCGACGGACCAGTAACATCCCAAATATTATATTGTTCAGTAATACCCTCAGCTGTACCATACAAATTAGCGCTTGCCCATGCAGCAGGATTTGGCTGTCCCAATAATTGACCTTTTGTACGAAGCGAACTCCATGCTGTTTCAATATACTGCTCAGGTGAAGAAATTGCGTTATAAGTTGGCAACGCCAATGTGTTTATACTTGATCTTAATTCAACTGACACTACTGATTTACCTAACTTACCTTGTTTAGTTGTAATTAAAATAACTCCATTTGCACCTCTTGAACCATATATCGAGGTAGCTGCAGCATCTTTCAACACTGTCATAGACTCGATATCTGAGGGATTAATTGAAGAAAGGTCACTCGTATAAGGAGCACCATCAACAATATATAAAGGATCACGATTTCCATTCACGGAACCAAATCCACGAATACGAATTGTCGCATCGCTACCCGGAGCTCCGGAACCCGTAACTACATTTACACCAGCTACTTCACCACGTAACGCTTGAGAAACATTAGAAACAGTTTTTGCTTCGATGTTTTCAAGATTAACTTTAGTAGCAGTACCTGTAAAACGGTCTTTTGTTGTGGTACCATAACCTACAACTACAACTTCCTGCAACTCTACTCCTTCACTTAGAACAATTTTGTAACTATTGGCTGCACCAACTGTTACTGTCTTTTTACTGTAACCCGTAAAAGAGGTTTCTAAAACATCTCCTGCTTTAGCTTTGATGGTGAATTTACCGTCAAAATCTGTTTGTGTGCTATTTGCTGTTCCTTTAACAACAACATTTGCCCCTGGTAAAGGTCCAGTTTTATCTGAAACAACACCCGTTACAGTTTTCTCTTGTGCAAACGAAAACTGCATTGATAACGCTACTAATAGCGTAAAAATCCATTTGAACTTCGATCTCATATTAATTTTATTTGAGTTAGTTATAATGCAAACTTCTTAATAATTTATTAATTAACCAAACATTAACAGTAAATAATATTTTTAATTATGTTAAAGTTTTAAGAACATTTTAATCACATTACGAATGATACAATAATGATATTTTAGTTGCGTCTTTTTTTATAGCTTTATAAAAAAAAATGTTATTATTAAAATTTTCAGATTTTATTTTAGAATGTGGTACCGATGAAGCGGGTCGCGGTTGCCTTGCAGGTCCTGTAACCGCAGCAGCAGTTTTATTACCCGATAATTTTAAATCAGACCTATTGAATGATTCAAAACAGCTTTCAAAAAAAATTAGAGAAAAATTAAAACCAATTATTGAAGAGGCCGCACTTTCTTTTTCCGTGACGCATATCGAACCCGAAATTATTGATGATATTAATATTTTGAATGCCTCCATAAAGGCAATGCAGGAATGTGTCTCAAAGTTAAATCCTACACCTAATTATATTATAGTAGACGGAAACCGTTTTAAACCCATTAATAACATTCCCTATTCCACAATAGTAAAAGGTGACTCAAAATACATGAGCATTGCTGCTGCTTCGGTTGTAGCAAAAACGTATAGAGATGATTATATGAATAGAATTCATGAAGAATTTCCAATGTACAACTGGAAGAAAAATAAAGGCTACCCGACGATGGAACACAGGGAAGCTATACGGAAATATGGCCCAACAAAATACCACAGAATGAGTTTTAGGTTATTGCCCGAACAATTGAAACTAGATTTATGATTGTAGATTAACGATTTTAGATTTCAAAACGTTTAAAATTAGCGTCAAAAAGTGTAGAAAAATGTTTGACTATTTTTTGTTTTAATTCTACTTCATTAACTTTTTCTCCTAATTCAACATGCATCGAAGTTACAGCTTTACCTTTTATTCCACATGGAATAATATTGTCAAAGTAACCCAAGTTTGCATTTACATTTAGGGCAAAACCATGCATGGTTACCCAACGACTGGCACGAACACCCATCGCACAAATCTTTCGGGCAAATGGTGTTCCTAAATCGAGCCAAACTCCTGTTTCGCCTTCGCTTCTAGTTCCTATTATATTGTATTCCGCTAAAGTTAGTATGATAACTTCTTCTAGAAAACGTAAATATTTATGAATGTCGGTAAAGAAATTTTCTAAATCTAGAATTGGATATCCAACAATTTGTCCTGGTCCGTGATACGTAATATCACCTCCACGATTGATCTTATAAAAAGTAGCGCCTTTGGCTTCCAATTGCTTTTCAGATAAAAGCAAATTACTCATATCGCCACTTTTGCCTAAAGTATATACATGTGGATGCTCTACAAAAAGCAGAAAGTTAGGAGTTGGAACCTGACTGCCGGCAGGCATGGGTTGGGAGTTAAATTTTCTATTTTGAATTTTTATGTCGACTATTTGTTTGAATAGTTGTTCTTGATAGTCCCAAGTTTCCTTATAATCTTTATTTCCTAAATCTTGAAGTTGAATTTTTTTATTCATAAGCCTCACCCCCAACCCCTCTCCAAAGGAGAGGGGCGCGAGCACTCTATTAAATTAGTTAACAAATGTACAAATAGTTTCTCTCATAGCCCTGATTGCCTCAACAAGTTTTTATTTTTAATATGTGTTCGATGAATACTTTTTATTGCCATGAAAACCTCGCAGAAATTGCAATTAAAAGCGGGAACCTGCCTGCCGCCGGCAGGAATGGTTTATTGCCAATGCCCTGACCTTTGCTTCGCCAATTCGCTTCGCTCGGGTCGCTCCAAAATCTGAAATCTTACTTCTACAGTCTGTAATCTTTTCTTATCTTTGCGAGCTTAAATACAAATAAAATGCAACTTTCGGAACAAGAAATCATTAGAAGAGAAAAATTACATTCACTTCGCGAATTAGGAATTAACCCATATCCTGCAGATTTATTCCCTGTTAATACTACTTCAAAACAGATTAAGGAAAATTTTGAAGACGGTAAGAAAGTTATTGTTGCTGGTCGTTTGATGAGTGTGAGAG
>CALQCV020000242.1 GCA_943329165.2 Candidatus Nitrotoga sp. CP45
ATAATCGCAATGCTTCTAATTTATCTACGCCTAATTCGACTGCAGTTCCATAGATTGCCAATAAATTATAAGCATTGAATGTTCCTATTAATCGAACCCAAACTTCGCTTTCGTTAATCTTCAACAACAATCCTGACAATTGATTTTCCAAAATTTGCGCTTTATAATCTGCATATGATTTCAAAGCATAAGTCAGTTTTCGGGCAGCTGTATTTTGAATCATTACCAAACCATTTTTATCGTCAATATTGGTTAATGCAAATGCTGATTTTGGTAAATGGTCAAAAAATGATTTTTTTACATCACGGTATTCTGCAAATGTTGGATGATAATCTAAATGATCATGAGACAAATTGGTGAAAACGCCACCTTCAAAATGCAAAGCTTCCGAACGTTTTTGATGAATTCCGTGTGAACTTACTTCCATAAAGCAATATTCAACACCCATTTTGCTCATTTCTGACAAATAATAATTGATAGTCAAAGAATCAGGTGTAGTATGTGTTGCTTTATATTCAATATGATCAACCATAATTTTTACGGTTGATAATAAGCCTACTTTGTAACCTGCTTTTTTGAATAATTGATACAATAAAGAGGCTATTGTTGTTTTACCATTCGTTCCTGTAATACCTACTAATTTTAGATTTTGTGATGGATTTCCATAAAAATTTGCTGCTAAAAATGCCAAGGCTGTATTGGTGTCTTTTACTTGAATATAGGTAACCCCTATGACGATAACATCAGGTAATGTGTCGCAAACAATTACAGTCGCACCAAGATTTATGGCGGTTTCAATAAAATCATGACCGTTAGAAACGGTTCCACGAATAGCTACAAAAACATCATTCTCCAAAACTTTACGTGAGTCGAATTCAATTTTGTTAATAGTCATTTCCGTCGAACCTTTTACCGCTTCGATAGCAACTTTATATAATATGTCTTTTAAAATAATCACGATAACTCGAGTATGATTGTTTTGTTTTTATCTAAAGATTGTCCAGCTGGAATCGACTGCTTTTTTACTTTTCCGATGCCAATTACTTTTACTTTCAATTTTAAATTTTCCAAAAGTGCCACGGCATCCATTCCACTCATTCCCTTTAGGTTTGGGATAACTTTGATACCAGAATTAGATTTGATCTTATAATCGTCGTAAGCTAGTTCCTGTTTGCTGATTTTTTTATTCAGATTTTTGATTTCATTTGTTGATGGCGAATCTGTAAAAATCTTTTGTGCAATTCGTTTGAAAACTGGTCCTGCAACATCAGCTCCGTAATAATTATTCCCCGACGTATTTGGTTTGTGAACGACAACGATGCACGAATATTTTGGATTTTCAGCCGGAAAAAATCCAACGAAAGAAGAAATATAATGTTTGTCATTTCCGTCATTTTTTCCATAATTTGCCTGTGCCGTTCCGGTTTTACCAGCCATGGAAAAATCTTTGGAATACAACTTCGAACCTGTCCCTTTTTTTACAACATTCTGCAGTACTACTTTTAGCTTCTTAATAGTTTCGTCTGAACAAATCTTCGGATTGATGACCTCTTTGTTATACGTTTTAATGATTTTATTCCATTCTTTGATTTCAGAAACAAATTGTGGTTTTATCATTTCACCATTGTTTGCGACAGCATTATACAAGGTTAATGTTTGTAATGGCGTTAGCGAAACACCATATCCGAAAGCCATCCATGGCAACGAAATGGCACTCCAATTTTTGTCAGACGGTTGTGGAATATATGGTTTGCCTTCCCCTTGAAATGGCAATCCAAGTGGTTTGTTCAAACCCATTCTGTCAATTCTGTCTACAAATTCCTGAGGATTATTTCGATAATTTTCATAAACCGCCTGAACCATTATAGTATTGGAAGAAACTTCGAAGCCACGCGCTAACGAAATTTTACCATAACCGCCTTCGTGAGAATCTCGAACTTTGTTGCCTCTATAGTCAATGATTCCGCCTTTGCTATCATAAACCTTACTGGTATCAATTTTATGATCATCAAGTAACGCAATTAGATCGACCAATTTAAAGGTTGAACCTGGTTCGTGAGATTCTGCTATAGCATAGTTTGTAGTTTCGAAATAAGTTGAATCGGTTTCTTTTAGCTTACCTAAATTAGAAATTGCCTTGATTTTTCCGGTTTTAGTTTCCATCACAACAACGCAACCGTGTTCTGCTTTGAACTCTTTCAACTGTTTTAATAAAGCATGGTGTGCAATATCCTGAATGTAAACATCGATAGTAGAAATAACATCATAGCCATCTTGGGGATCAACTTCGTTCACATCGCGAATAGGTTTCCATTGTCCCTTAGCGATTTTTTGTTTTAAAACTTTACCGTCTTTCCCATTCAGGTATTTTGCAAAAGCTGCTTCTATACCTTTAGCATTTCGTTTTCCGTTAGCATCAATTTTGTCGTATCCAATTGTACGCCAAGCAATTTGTCCTATCGGATATTTTCGAACGGTTTCCTGTTCCGTAATCATTCCCCCTTTATTTGCTCCTAAATTAAAAAGTGGAAAACCTTTTATTTTTATGTATTCAGTATAACTTAATTCACGAGCAATTAATAAATACCTGTTTTTATTGGCACGAGCCATTCTTAGTTGCGCGTGATAAAACGAGCTTGGATTGCCCAACATTTTTGCCAATGAATCGGCTAATGGTTTTACTTCTTTCTCAAAAGCAAGACTTTTTGGCACTACAGCGTCAAATCGGATGTTATAATTTGGGATTGATGTCGCCAATAAACTTCCGTCAGAAGAATAAATATTTCCTTTATTGGCCGGAATCACAAAGTTTTTAACGGTTCTTTCTTTCGCTAATTTTCTGTAGTAATCACCTTCGGACCATTGAATTTTGGTCAACTTGAAAGTAATTGCTATAGTCATTAAGAAGATGCTGAACGCAACTAAATAAATTCGGTAAGAGATATGTTTATCCTCTATTGCCATAGTTTTTGAAAGAAACTTTTTTCTACTGGTTTTTTAACTTTTATCTTTTGTGGCGGAACTGACGATGGAAAAATTTTTCTTACTTCCATTTTTTCTGAAACTGTCGATTCCATTTTTAATTTCATTAATTCTGAACGCTTGTCTACAAACTCGGAGCGAAATTCTTTTACCTCATTTGTGAGTTCTGTGATTCGAAAACACTTTTGCTCAAATCGGTGTGTGTTGGCAATCATTAAAAGTGCTAATAGAAACAGAAACACTATAAAACGCCAATTTCTTGTAGCATCTTCGTTGACTAAAAACCGAGCTTTTAATATGCTGTAAACTCCTCTTTTCATTTTTTATTTTTTCTCGGCTATACGTAGCTTTGCACTTCTTGCTCTGTTGTTCATCTTTATTTCTCCGTCCGTTGGAACAATTAATTTTTCAATGCTTTTGAAGGGAACTGAAAAATTCCCAAAAAAATCTCGCTCTGGTTCGCCTTCAAACATTCCGTTTTTGATGAAACGTTTTACCAATCTGTCTTCTAGTGAGTGATAGGAAATCACGCTTAATCTTCCTTCCGGTTTCAATATTTCAAGAGATTGTTCCAAAAATTCTTTTAAAACATCCATTTCCTGATTCACTTCAATTCGGATTGCCTGATAGAT
>CALQCV020000243.1 GCA_943329165.2 Candidatus Nitrotoga sp. CP45
AACGAAGAAGTTTTAGAAGTAATTTCAAAAAGCGATTTACTCAAAAAAAATGCTGCCGAAATCAAAAAGCAAATCGTAATTGGCATCGACGAAGATTGGTCTGCCGCTTACAACCTTTTGTTTGACAATCAAAATCAATATTTGAAAAGCAAAGTCAATGCCTGTATGTCTTTTGAAGAATACAAAGTAGTTTCCGACCGCTATGGCGAAAACAACCAGCGTTTGATGATAATCAGCAAACCAATATATTTTGGTGGTGGACACTATGCTTTAGTAAAAGTTGCATTCTACCGGAGTATTGAACACAACAGCGGTAGCTATTTATTGCTCGAAAAAGTAAATGGCATTTGGACGATTAAAGAATATTTAAACGAATGGGATACTTAATAGTTGATGGCTGGCAGATGATGGTTGATAGATTTCTTTGACCAACAAACAACAACCAACAACCAACAACCAAAACATGAAAATAAAAGAAATACTCTCAATCCTTGAAGAAATGGCGCCTTTGGCCTATGCCGAAGACTTTGACAACGTTGGTTTACTTGTCGGAAATCAAGAAAATGATGCCACCGGAATTTTAGTGTGTCATGATGCTTTAGAAAGCGTGATTGATGAAGCCATTACCAAGAAATGCAACTTAGTCGTATGCTTCCATCCTATTATTTTTTCAGGTTTGAAGAAAATTACCGGGAAGAATTATGTGGAGCGTTCGGTGCTGAAAGCTATTAAAAACGACATTGCCATTTATGCCGTTCATACGGCGCTGGACAATCATAAAAATGGGGTAAACAAAATTTTCTCTGATGCCTTAGGTTTGATAAACACCACGATTTTGGTTCCCAAACAAAACTTCATTCAAAAATTAATTACCTATACAATTTCGGAAAACGTTGAAGAATTAAGAAACGCCTTGTTTGAAGTCGGAGCCGGAAAAATTGGCAACTATGAAGATTGCAGTTTCAATTCTAAAGGAATTGGAACATATATGGGCAACGAAGACAGCAATCCTGAAATTGGCGAGCGATTCGAATTTGTTGAAAACGAAGAAATCAAAATTGAAGTTACCTTTGAAAAACATCTGCAATCCAAAATCTTAAAAGCGCTTTTCAAAAACCATGTGTATGAAGAAGTAGCATATGAAATTTACGATTTGCAAAACACACATCAAAATATCGGTCTGGGAATGATAGGCGAACTCGAAAAACCTATGAGTGAAACCGAGTTTTTAAACTTCGTAAAAGATAAAATGCAGTGCGGTGTAATTCGCCACAGCGCTTTGCTTGAAAAACCCATTCAGAAGGTAGCTGTGCTTGGCGGTTCTGGAAGTTTTGCCATTAAGAACGCCATTCAATCAAATGCTGATGTTTTTTTGACTGCCGACTTGAAGTATCACAATTTCTACGAAGCTGAAAATCAACTGCTTTTAGCCGATATTGGGCACTTTGAAAGCGAAAGATTTACAAAAAACTATATTGTTGATTTTCTTAAGAAAAAAATCCCTAATTTTGCAATCAATTTTTCGGAAGAAAATACAAATCCTGTTAAGTACTTATAAAATATGGCGACTACAAAAGAACTAAGTGTTGAAGACAAATTAAGAGCTATCTACGACCTTCAAATCATAGATACAAGAATTGATGAAATCAGAAATGTACGAGGCGAATTACCTTTAGAAGTGGAAGATTTAGAAGATGAAGTTACTGGTTTAAGCACTCGTTTAGATAAATTGAAAAGTGATTTGGTTGCTATTGAAGAGCAAATCAAAACAAAGAAGAACAATATTGACGATCACCAAGCAGCAATAAAAAAATATACGGTTCAACAAAAAGAAGTTCGTAACAATAGAGAATTTAACTCTTTAACTAAAGAAGTAGAATTCCAGGAATTAGAAATTCAGTTAGCCGAAAAACAAATCAAAGAATTGAAAGCTTCTATCGAACACAAGAAAGAAGTGATTACAAATTCTAAAGAAAAATTAGAGCAAAAATCAACTCACTTAAAACATAAAAAATCAGAATTGAGCGATATTATGGCTGAAACTCAAAAAGAAGAAGCCTTCTTAATCGAAAAATCAGCTGAATATGAGTCATTAATCGAAGAAAGATTATTGGCCGCTTACAAAAGAATTCGTTCTAGCGTTCGTAATGGTTTAGCTGTTGTTTCTATTGAACGTGGCGCTTCTGCAGGTTCATTCTTTACAATTCCACCACAAACACAAGTGGAAATTGCAGCTAGAAAAAAAATCATAACCGATGAACATTCAGGAAGAATTTTAGTTGATGCTTCATTGGCGGAAGAAGAAAGAGAAAAAATGCAAAAATTATTTGCTCATCTATAATAATCAATCCCGACTCGCTCGGGATTTTTTTATGAAAAAAATTCAATTTTTTATCATCACAAAATCAATTGGGTTATATCTCAACGCATTGAGCTATGTCAATTTGGAGGAAGCTAAAAAGAAAGCCTACCAACTTTTTAGCCAACCCAGAAAAGGCAGAATCAAAAAAGAAAAATTACCAAAAACGTTACAGAACGTAGCCTATGAAACCTTTGAATACCAAACTGAAAAGTTCCAAACCTACATTTGGCATGGCAACGAAGACATAATCTTATTGGTTCACGGTTGGGAAAGCAATGCTTCGCGCTGGAAAAAGTTACTACACTATTTAAAGCCTTTAGGGAAAACCATCATCGCTATTGATGGTCCGGCTCACGGACTGAGCGAAGGCAAAGAATTCAATGCTCCAAAATATGCCGAATATATTAATGTAATAGCACAAAAATACCAACCTAAAATTGTCATCGGTCATTCCGTTGGTGGCGCAGCGATTTCTTTTTTCCTGAACAAATATCAAAATCCAACAATCGAAAAAGTAATACTTCTTGGCGCACCATCCGATTTTAAAATTTTGAGCGATAATTTTGTGAAACTTTTAAGTTTAAATGATAAAATTAAAACACAGCTAGAAAATTATTATCTCAAAAAATTTAACATTCATATCGATGATTTTTCTGGACATCAATTTGCCAAAAACTTTACCCAAAAAGCCTTCATTGCACATGATACCGAAGATAAGGTTGTGCTTATTGACGAAGGTCGGAAATATGCAAATGCCTGGAAAAATGCAATTTATATCGAAACACAAGGTTTAGGACACAGCATGCATGACGCCGATTTGTATCAAAAAATAATTGATTTTATATAGAAGCGACTAGTTCGGATTTTTTTGGTTTACCTGTTTCTGCTGTACGTTCCAATCTTTCTATTGTCACACTGAGCGCAGTCGAAGTGCCTTCCTAACAATAAAAAGGATTTCCACTTCCATCAGGTCTAAACAGTAACCTTATTATAGTTTCAGCCATTCTAAAAATCTGAAAATCAATACAAGTTGGAAGACCACTTTACTTTCGCACATTTATGTAAAAAAATACAATTCCACAATAAAAATTACCTATTTTTAACCCGTTGGGTGAAATTAACCAAAAGTAATGAATAATATCTTTTTTGATTTAAATTTAAGGTCAATTAGAACCCAAATGTCAGTCTGAGCTTGTCGAAGACATTTAAAAAGATGCATTTCGACAGGCTCAATGTGACAATCGATTTA
>CALQCV020000244.1 GCA_943329165.2 Candidatus Nitrotoga sp. CP45
ACCTTGTTCGATACCAATTTTAATGGATTTGTGCTTACTGATCCGCTTCCAGATCAAGCGTTTCAGAATAACATAAGCCAAACGTTTCCTAATATCGGAGTCGGAACATATTTGTTTGGATCCAATTATTATCTTGGATTTTCAGCACCAAATTTAATGACGTCGAGACATATTGAAACCATAAACGGACATGCCGGAAGTGGCGTAGAATCGGTTCACTTTTTCATGACAGGCGGCTATGTCTTTACGTTTAATGGAAATGATAACTTTAAGATAAAACCAGCATTCATGGCAAAAGGAGTAGAAGGTGCACCTGTTTCATTAGATTTAACAACCAATGTGTTAATCAATAATAAATTTGAAGCCGGAGTGGGTTATAGAATGGGAGATTCGCTTAGCGGTTTAGCCAGTTTTTATATCACGCCAACACTCAGAATAGGATATTCTTATGATTATACGCTTTCTAATTTGAGAGATTTTAATTCTGGTTCGCATGAGGTTTTTTTACTATTTGATATAGATTTAGGTAAACTTTCAGGCAAAGGTTATGATAAATCACCACGATTCTTTTAAAATGAAAATGATGAAAAAATTCTATTACATACTTTTTGTTTTTTGCAGTATCACCACGCTGGTTGCCCAAAAAAAAGTCAGTGTTAAAAAAGCCAACACCTTGTTTGCAAGTAAGTCTTATGTCAAAGCTGCCGAAGCTTATGAACAAGTAATTCAGACAAAGCAAACCAAACAAGTGTTGCAAAATTTAGGAGATTGTTATTATTATAATTTCCAAATGACTAATGCGGTTCGTGCTTACGGACAATTATTTTTCACCTTCAAAGACAGTGTGAAAAAAGATGTGCTTTTTAGATATGCCAATGCACTGAAAGGAACAAAAGATTTTGACAAAGGCGACGCTATGATGTCGGAGTATTTAGGGTTTGACCAAAATACTTCGAAATTTATGAAGAACATTACCCGAAACACACCGAATAGTTTCAAGTTGCAAATCATGTCAAAAAACAAAACAAACGGCGATTTTGGAATTTCTTTTTATGGCGATAAAGTAACGTTTGCTTCTGCACGAAATGCACAAGAGAAAGCCTATGGCTGGAACGACAAACCGTATTTGGATTTATTTTCCGCATCAGTGGATAGTCAAGGGCAATTAGTAAAAGTGGAACCGTTTCCTGCAGTTATTAATACAAAGAAACACGAAAGTTCGGCAACATTCAGCTCCGATGGGAAAACGATGTACTTCAACAGAAGTGGAGACAAAAGAGTTAAAATTGGCGACGAAACAGTGGCCATGATTAAAATCTATAAAGCCGAATTGGTAGATGGTAAATGGACGAACGTAACGATGTTGCCTTTCTCCAGCGATTCCTATTCGGTGGAACATCCATTTCTGACGAAAGACGGAAAGAAACTTTATTTTGCCAGTGATATGCCGGGCACATTAGGTTCAATGGATATTTTTGTTGTTGATGTAAATGAAGACGGAACCTACAGCCAGCCGAGAAATCTAGGTGAAACTATTAACACAAATCAAAGAGAACAATTTCCTTTTGTAACAGAAGACGGAACGCTTTATTTTGCTTCTGACGGACATCAGGGCAATGGGAATTTAGATGTTTTTATGAGTTCGAAACTTAGCGATACCGAATTTGACAAACCACTCAATTTAGGCTCGACGATTAACAGCGAAATGGATGATTTTAATTTCATTCTGGATGAGAAAAATGACAAAGGTTATTTTGCTTCTAACAGAACAGGTGATGATAATTTGTACACTTTCATTCAGGAAGAAAACAAATTGGAATATCTGGTTGAAGGAGAAGTTCGAGATTTAAAATCAAGGGAACTTTTACCTGGTGCAACCGTAAAATTATATGATGACAAAGGTATTCTTCTGGAAGAAGTTTTGGTAGGTAAAGATGGTACGTTCACTTTCAATACGGAGCCAAACAAAAAATACAAAATCATGGCTTTCAAAGATTTTTATATTCCAGCTGAAGCCGAATTTGACACCAGCCAAAAAGGAAAAGTATATATAGACCTGCAAATGAAAGTCGAGTCGTATTATGATGCGGAAGACATTATCAATAAAAAAGATGACGGAACGGTTCTTATCGACTTGGAAAACATTTATTTCGATTTGGATAAATGGAATATCAAGCCACAAGCAGCACAAGTGCTTGATGTTTTGATAAGCTTATTAAAAAAATATCCATATATGGAAATTCAAATTGGTTCACACACCGATTCACGTGCATCAGCAGTTTATAATTTGAGATTGTCAAATAAGCGTGCCGCTTCAGCATTAGAATATTTGGCACAAAATGGAATAGAACGAAAAAGACTCCGTTCTATAGGGTATGGCGAAACCAAGCCATTGATTATTTGTCCTAAAAACGATTGTACAGAAGCAGAGCATGCCACAAATCGTAGGTGTACATTTATGATTTTGAAATAGGAGTTAGTGGTTATTAAATATTGGGATTTTAAGTAAAATGCACACTTTTGCCAGTGTGCATTTTTTTTGTAAACTATTCATCCCGAATCTGTATTTTTGTATGACTCAATTAAATACTATGAACAAGTTTCTTTCTTTCGTATTCTTATTCGTTATTTCAAATCTAACAGCACAACAGCGACCAAAGCTTGTAGTTGGTATTGTCGTTGACCAAATGAAAACAGAATATCTGTATCGCTTTCAAAGTGATTTTTCCGAAAATGGATTTAAACGATTGATGAATGATGGTTTTACGTTTTACAACATGCATTATAATTATATGCCAACGTATACCGCGCCCGGACACGCTTCAATCTACACAGGAGCAACTCCGGCAATGCACGGAATCGTGAGCAACGAATGGTTCAGCAGAAGCGTAGGAAAGGAAGTGTATTGTACAGATGACGCAGCAGTAAAAACGCTTGGTGACGGAACTAAAGAAGAAGGTGAAATGTCACCTAAAAATCTGCAAACAACCACCATTACAGATGAGCTTCGTTTGACAACCAACTTTAAAGGAAAAGTAATTGGCATCAGTATGAAAGACAGAGGCGCTATTCTTCCTGCCGGACATTTTGCAAATTGGGCATTTTGGTACAGCAAAACAGGAAACTTTATTTCTAGTACTTTTTATGGCGACAAATTACCGGATTGGGCAACGGATTTCAATGCGCAAAAAGGCTATATGAAATATATTAATCAAGGATGGAATTTATTAAAACCAGTCGCAACTTATGATGAAAGTCTGCCAGATGACAATCCATACGAAGGAAAATTATATAAAGTAGATAAGCCTATTTTTCCGTATGATTTAAAAACAATGCTCGAAAAAAATAACCCAAGTATTTTGAGAGCAACGCCTTTTGGAAATGATTATGTGGCCGATTTTGCTAAAGTAGCTATCGAAAAAGAAGGATTAGGAATTGACAATGTAACCGATTTTTTAGCGGTTAGTTTTTCTTCCACCGATTATGTTGGACACATTCTTGGACCGCGTTCCATGGAATTACAAGACACGTATTTGCGTTTGGATTTGACTATTGCTGACTTTCTTACCTATTTAGATAAGACAGTTGGAAAAGGAAAT
>CALQCV020000245.1 GCA_943329165.2 Candidatus Nitrotoga sp. CP45
AGAATTATTTATTGAAATTAGATACATATTACTAGCCAACCTAATTTTTTCTATGAAAGGCAAGAATAATCGTTTAAAAGCTAAAATTTTAAGTTTAAAGGTATATTTTATTTGTTAAAAGGTTTCAATAATTAGTTAAAAGGTTTTTTTAATTTTATTAAAATATTTTTTTTTATTTTAAATTTTGACTGATATTCATACATTTTTAAAACCTGTATAAACAAAAAAAGCACCCATTTCTGGATGCTTTTAAAGTATGATTGTAATTATTTTATTTTAGAGCGCAATAATTATAAATTCAGAACGTCTGTTAAGTTGGTGTTCTGCTTCCGTACATTTTGCACCGTCTGAACATTTGTTTACCAATTCGTTTTCACCTAAACCTTCAGAGGTTAAGCGATCAGTTGCAATTCCGTTTTTGATTAACCAATCTTTGGTAGATTTTGCCCTTCTATTTGATAACTTATCGTTATACGAGAACGAAGCTCTACTATCGGTGTGGGAACGAATATTTATTTTCATTGATGGATTTTGGTTCAATACATCAAGTAATTTAGCTAAATCAACTGCGGCATCAGGTCTGATGTTCCACTTGTCTAGGTCAAAATAGATGATGTTTATTTTGAAACAATCCGCTAAATCATCACCAACTTTAACTTTACAACCTTCAGATGTAAGCTCGATATTAAGTTTTGTGTTACCTGTTTCTTTTCCAATTGTTACCGGAACTTCTTTGGTTGTATATTCTTCAAGAGATGCTCGTACATAATATTTTGTGCCACATACCACTTCTGTAAATTCGTATTTTCCTTCTACATCAGAAGTAGTTTCTTTTATCTTATTGAAATTGTCGTCAAAGAGTTGCAGCTTTGTGTTTGGTAATACTGCCTTTGTATCTTCATCTGTAATAACTCCCAAGAGAACCTGCTCACACCAAATTGGTTTTGTTTCTACAAATTTATAGATGTCATCGCTTCCTTGCCCACCATCTCGGTTGGAACTTAGGAATCCTTTTTTAGTTTTAAAATTAATGATAAAGGCAAAATCATCTTTCGGACTATTAGCTTCTTCACCAACGTTTAGCACCTCTTTGAAATTAGTGCTCCCGTCTTTTGGAATTTTAGTAATATAAATATCCAATCCGCCTAAACCTGGCTGACCATCGGAAGCAAAGTACAATTCATTATCATCAGAGATAAAAGGAAAGGTTTCTCTACCTTCGGTGTTAATCGAATCTCCAAGATTTTCAGTAGTACCGAAGCTACCATCATCATTTATTTTCACTTTAAACAAATCGGATTGACCGCGTGTTCCTGGCATGTCAGAGGCAAAGTACAATGTTTTTTCATCTGGAGATAGGGCAGGATGTGCCGTTTGATAACTATCACTGTTAAAGGGAAGAGCTGTAATATTATTCCACTGTCCTTCTTTATCGACAGTGGCTTTATAAATTTTTAAAAGTGTTACTTTACTAGTATCAAAACCTCTTCCGTCAAGATAGTTATTACGAGTGAAGTACACTGTTTTTCCATCTTTGGTAAAAGCTGGAGTATCTTCGTGGTATTTGGTATTTATTTTTTTACCAAATTTCCCAACAGCGCCAAGTGAACCATCTTCTGAGATAGGAGAATCATAAAGATTGGTAAAATATTGACCAGTCCAAGTGTGAATTCTTTTAGAGAAATTCCCGGTATCGCGAGCAGATGAGAATACCACTTTGGTTCCCATAAAGGTAGTTCCATATTCAGAATACTGGGTGTTTATACCTGCATTTTCGATTTTATAACGACCAGAGTTGCTTTTGATTTCGGCCAAATAATCTCTATTTTTAGCAAAAATTTTAGCACGTGTATCACCACCTTTCTTTTGCACAAACACAGCCATCATTGCATCAGATTTGTCATTATCTTTCACAGCTTTTAAAGTTTGTGCAAAACGATAATAGAATTCAGGTTCTTGATCCGGAGCAGTTGCATAAAGTTCAGCATACCATTTGTTAGCCTTTTCTAATTCGGCATTAAAATAGTAAGCGTTCCCTATTTTGATTAGCATATCAGAAGATTTGTATCCTTTTTCATAGATACGTTCGTAGGTTTTTATGGCATCGATGTATGCGTATTTTGCATACTCTTTATCACCTTTTGCTTCTTTTTTGCTAGCAACCTGAGCATAACTAGTCACACAAGTGATAGCTAATAGTACTAAATATGTAATTTTATTTTTCATAATCGTTGTGTTATTAGAAGAATCTAGGTGATACCATTTTACTAACTTTATTGAATAACTCAAATCGTAAGAATACCTCGTGAGAACCCGAGTTATATCTTCTTAATTGTGTTGTTTCCATGTCATAACTATAGCCAATAAATAAACCATCGGTTACTTGAAATCCAGCTATTGCACTTACTGCCGCATCCCAACGATAAGCTCCTCCAAGCATTAACTTGTCAAAGAATAAGAAGTTGGCTGAAGCATCTACTTGAAGCGGCGCACCAGTTACCATTTTTGTTAAAACTGCAGGTTTGAATTTTACAGAAGATCCTATATCAAATACATATCCACCGATAAAATAAAAATTCATTCTTTCCTGAAATACAGCTATATCATTATCATTGTATTTAGAGTCTTGCAAGAAGTTTGGTACTGAAAACCCTAAATATAGTTTATCTGAATGCAGGTAAATTCCAGCTCCAAAATTTGGTGAAAAGTCATTGTTGAAATTTTGAAGTTTTGGATCAGTGGGAACTGCAGGATCCAATTTGTCAGTGTCCAGATTAAATATATTCCCGGAAGCTTTAATTCCAAAAGACAATTTGTAAACTTCATTCATTGGAATAGTGTATGATATATCGGCAGAAATCGTATTGTCACTAGTTGGGCCAATTTTGTCATTTACTAAAGACAAACCTACTCCAAGCCTGCTTTTATTAATAGGTGTGTTAATGGAGAAAGCGTTAGTAGTAGGAGCGCCATCTAACCCTACCCATTGGGTACGATGCAATCCAAAAATACTCATAACTCCTCTCGACCCCGCATAAGCTGGATTGATATTTATGGTGTTATACATGTATTGGCTATACTGTGCATCTTGCTGAGCAAAACCAGAGTAACATGTTAACATCAAAGCGAAAATTAAAATTCTTGTTCTCATATTTTCTATTTTTTAACCAAAGGGTTTTTCAACCCTTTGGAATTAGTAGGTTTTTTTATCTAGTAAGGTATAAATATCCGTCTTTATTTACCTTTTGTGTTCCATCAGTCCATTGGATGATGTAAAAATAGGTTCCTGTTGGTAAATCGGCTGATTTATTAACTGTAACTCTTCCTTCAGAAAAACCTTCAAATCTTCTTGTATTGTTATCATAGTTTTTGGTTTCATAAACTAAAACTCCCCAACGGTTATATATTTCAACGCTATTTGGCAAGTGACATACTTGGTCTATGTTATCTATTTGGAACCAATCATTTATACCATCATTATTAGGTGTGAATGCGTTGTGAATTACAATATTATCACAACCTAAAACGATACAAGTAGCATCAACGGGTATTGTTATAGTTACTATACCTGGACAGGCA
>CALQCV020000246.1 GCA_943329165.2 Candidatus Nitrotoga sp. CP45
CTTATTTTACTGCTGCTGATGCAACAGTGAATAGAACTGTTACTATAAGCGGTGGACAACCTGCTGGCAATCCTTTTGTTTTTGATAATAGTGTTTTTAATATAAATACAATAAATAAAACCCTTACGGTAGATAAAACAGAAATATGGACCATCGCCAATACCCCAAATGCTGTTTTTGGTCATAGTTTTCACATCCACGATGTGCAGTTTAAAATTGTTTCTCGTAAATTAGGTACTGCCTCTGCTACTGGTCCTGCTAATTACGAATCTGGATGGAAGGATACCTTTTTTATTAGTAGAAACGAGAGTGTTTCTTTTGTGTGTCGTTTCAAAGATTTCGCAGATGCTACTCATCCATTTATGTATCATTGTCATTTCTCTCAACACGAAGACGATGGAATGATGGGACAATTTGTAGTTACAGGAACTCCTCTAGGAAATAACATTTCCTCACCATCTACTAAATTTAAATTATATCCAAATCCAGTAGATAATAAATTGTTTATTAATTTAGATGATCCATTAGCTGATATTTACTATATCACTATAACTACTCTCGAAGGAAGAGTTGCCATGATGTTACCTCAGCCACAATGGCAAAATGGTATTGATGTCTCCAGTCTTTCAACAGGTGTGTATATTTTAAAAATGATGGATAAAGCTACTAAGTCTGTTACAACTAAGAAGTTTGTTAAGAATTAATATGAAGAATAAAGGTTATATACCGATTTTATTTGTCTTACTATTTGCATTTACAAGCTTTTCATTTCTCACAAATAGCAATGAAAAGTTAATAAAGAATTTTACTTTAAAGAGTGTCGACAATAAAAAAGTTTCACTTAATGATTATAAAGATGCAAAAGGTTTTATGGTTGTATTTATATGCAATAAATGTCCGATGGCGAAGTTATATTCCGAAAGATTGAATAAAATAAATGAAAAATATAAGACCCAGAAAGTTTATCTTTTAGCTATTAATTCGATGGATACCCTAGCCTATGCGGAAGAATCCTTTAAATTAATGCAAAAAAAAGCAACCAAAGACAAGTTTAATTTCCCTTATTTACAAGATAAAAAACAAGTTGTGGCCAAGCAATTTAATGCCACGCATACGCCACAGGCATTTATAATTTGGAAGAATAAAGAAAGCAATAAATTTTTAATAAAATATCAAGGGGCAATTGACGATAATGCTACAGAGCCAGAAAATGCAGGCAATCATTATCTAACTAGTGCAATTGATGATTTACTGCAAAACAAAGAAGTAAAAACACCTAAATCAGATTCTTTTGGATGCAGAATTTTTTTTAGAGGTGAAAAACAAAATATGTAATAACAATAACTATAATCATGAGAAAACTAATTTTACTACTATTTATAACCGTCAATTGTGTTGTTTTTGCACAAACGACCAATCCTGTTATAACAAGTTGGTTACAAAACACCACTAATTTTGGAAGATACTATACTGCAGCAACTGGAAGCACTCCTATTACTATGTCATTATTAGCAAATTGTCAAAAAGTACAATACGATGCAGATTATGTTTATGTTACCACCCGAGGAATTCCTTCGTATCAAACAGGTATTTTTACAGGAGATGGGAACACAAATCTTGCAGGAGATCAAAATGCAATGTATAAATTTCCTTTACGTCCAGCTCAAAATCCAGACACACCAACAGCAACAAATGCTGGTAATTGCGGTGTCTTTATCAATGGTGTGTCTATATTTGATTATAGAGATGGTGTTGCTTATAATGCTGCTGCAGCAAATGGTATTTGTGGTGGACCACCACCTAATGGACTGGGTCCTGGCGGAATGGGGACAGTTCAAGCTTGGAATAGAGATGCTATTCCTGCGGAAAAGCGTGGTTTTGATTGTGCAAAAGGACATCCAGCGGGAACCAATTACCACCATCACCAAAATCCAAGTGCTTTCAAATATGATAGTACAACTTCTACTAATTATTCTCCTATCTGCACATTATACGACTCTGAAGGGTTGTATGCGATAAACCCAAATACACACTCTCCACTAATCGGTTTTGCCTATGATGGTTTTCCAATTTATGGCGCCTATGCGTATGCAAATACCAACGGTACTGGAGCAATTGCAAGAATGAAGTCAAGTTATCAGCTTCGAACGAATACAACTAGAGTTAATGGTCCAGCTATAAATCAAGTAATCGGAACACAGACTTTTTTTAATGGTTATTTCAAAGAAGATTATGAGTATGTAGCTCACCCATCAGACCCAACCTACTTAGATGTTCATAATGGTAGAATTTGTAACACTCCAGAATATCCGGTTTCATTATATCCAGAGGGAATTTATTGCTATTTTGCCACGGTAGATGCAAATAACACATCTGTTTATCCCTATGTTGTTGGTCCTACATATTATGGAAAGAAAGTAGCTACCAAGTTTGGCACATCAGCCACTACAGTCAGCGGAACTACTACATATCTTGCACCACTTGCAATTACTGATTTTGAAAAAAAGAACATAACTATTTACCCTAATCCTGCTCAAGATTATTTTACCGTACAAGGAGATTTCGTTGAAAATGATTTAAAAGTTGAAGTAATTAATGAATTAGGTCAAGTAGTTGAAACTAGTAAAATTCTTCAAGGAAGCACCTTAACTGTTATTGAAACTGATACACTTTATAATGGTATTTATTTCGTTAAAATATCAAGTAATGAAGATTCTAAATCATTTAAAATAATTATAAGTAAGTAATTCTACTTATTATCAAATTTTAATCTAAATCTTAAACAAATACTAATTATGAAAAAAAACACTACTTTAATTTTTTTTTTAGTTGCAATTATAACTAATGCACAAACTAATCCTGCAATTACGAGTTGGTTGCAAAATAGTGGTGGGATATCAGGCAGGCATTATCGCATGAAAGTGCCTGTAAGCACTGTTGTTCACGATTCATTAAATGCGAATGTACAACTAGTGAGATATTCTTCTGTTGATTCAAATACAGCCAGTGCGTATGTGAATACGCAAGGTATACCAGCTTATATTACAGGTCCTTTTTACAATAACCCCAGACCTGTAGCCGGAAATCAAAACGAATTATTTAAACTGCCCTTACATCCTGTTGTAAGTACACTTGGAAATATTCCTTCACAAGCAACTGGTGCAGCAACTATTGCAGTTTTAATAAATGGAGTTTCCTTATACAGTTACGGGGATGGATTTTCATATAAAGCAACAACAAATTCTGATGTTCCAACTCAAGCAGCAAATGGTGGAGACGGTGTATGGAATAGAAATGGCGTATTGGCTGAAAAGTTAGGGTTTGATTGCTCAAAAGGTCATCCGGATGCCCAGTGGCGCTATCACCACCATCAAAACCCAAGTGCATTTAATTTGGATTTATACACCTTGTCAACCATTTGCACACCTTATGTATCTGATGGTTTGTATACTATAAATTCCGATGAACATTCTCCTTTACTTGGATTTGCTTTTGATGGTTTCCCCATATATGGCCCCTATGCTTATCTAAATCCATTGGATCCATTGAGTCAAATTACTCGAATGAAATCA
>CALQCV020000247.1 GCA_943329165.2 Candidatus Nitrotoga sp. CP45
CCTAGAGAATTAGCGAATGCTATTTTGGAATCGGATGCCAATTGGACACCAGAAAAAATAGACAAAGCGATGCACAAAGGGAAAGAATCTTGGTACACACTAAAAAATAAAATTCCGGTTTATATAGGTTATTTTACGGCTTGGGTTGACGATAACGGCGCAATCAATTTCTATAAAGACATTTACGAAAGAGATGAGCGATTAGCCGCTATGTTGGTTGAAGATTAATAGCTTTGTTCCTCCATTATTTAGTTGAATTTTACTAACAATGTTAATAGTCTGAAGAAAGAGAAAAGTTATTAGTTACTTTTGCTTTCTATTTTTATTGCTATAATATTTCGATTAGTGTTTATGTGGTTTGAGCTGTTTTTTATTTTTTAAAATATCACCAAATTTTTACTCGCTTTTCAGGAGCAAGATATAATGAATCGGTTGGTTTGATTTTAAATGCTTCATAGAATTCAGGTACGTTTCTAACGACACCATTAATTCTAAACTTAGCCGGAGAATGTGGGTCGCCTGCAATTTGACTACGAAGCGCTTCTTCTCGAGTTTTTTCTCCCCAAACTTGTCCCCAACCTAAGAAGACACGCTGCATACCAGTGAAACCATCCATAACTGGCGCTTCTTTGCCGTTCAAACTTGCTTTGTAGGCTTTAATAGCAATACTTAATCCACCGAGGTCTCCGATGTTTTCTCCTAATGTAAATGCACCATTCACATTCAAATCTGGGAATGCTTTAAAGCTATTATATTGTGTTTCTAAAGCTGCAGTTTTAGCCTTGAAAGCTTTTAAATCGGCATCGGTCCACCAGTTTTTCATAACACCATCTCCGTCAAAAGCACTTCCTTGGTCATCAAAACCGTGACCAATTTCGTGACCGATAACAGCGCCAATTCCACCATAATTTACAGCATCATCAGCATTTAAGTCAAAGAAAGGCGGTTGTAAAATCGCAGCAGGAAATACAATTTCGTTAAGCGATGGATTGTAGTACGCGTTCACCGTTTGTGGCGTCATACCCCATTCGGTTCTATCAACAGGTTTTCCTAATTTATTTAAGTTTCTTTGGTATTCAAATTCGTTGGCTCTTACGGAATTTCCATACATGTCGTTTTTAGCAATTTGCAATGAAGAGTAGTCTCTCCACGTATCAGGATAACCAATTTTTATCATGAATTTATCAACCTTTGCCAACGCTTGTTTTTTGGTATCGGCACTCATCCACTCTAGTTTCTTGATACTTTCAGCGTAAGCTTTCAACAGGTTTTTAACCAGCATTACCATGCGCTCTTTGGCTTCTGGAGAGAAATGTTTTTTAACATAAACTTTCCCCACCATTTCCCCCATTGCGCCATTAACTCCATTAACAGCACGTTTCCAATCTTCTTCTTGCTTCTCTACTCCGTACAATGTTTTACCATAAAACGCAAAACTTTCATTGTCTAATGCAGTGTTCAGTCTATTAGCATTTCTTTTAATCAATCCCCATTTAAGATATATTTTCCAACTGTCAAGAGGGGTGTTTTTAATAATATTGTTTAAGCTTTTTGTATATTCAATTTGAGATATTATAATTATTTTCTCTTTATCCATACCAGCAGTTTTAAGCATTGCTGCCCAATCAAAATCTGGCGCCAAAGTTTTTAAATCAGCCGTATTGTATTTGTTGTAAAGCTTAACTACATCACGAGTATCTTCTTTTTTCATGTGACTCGAAGCAATAGTGGTTTCAAGCGCCATGATTTTAGCAGCATTTTCAGCTGGATTTTCAATGTTACATAATTGCAACATCTTTTCAACATGGGCTACATATTTTTTGCGAATGTCTAACATCTTAGCATCAGTTGATGTATAATATTCTCTTTCAGGAAGTCCTAACCCTGATTGCCATGTGGTTAAAGCATACTCATTTGGGTTTTTGGGATCTTGGCTAACAGATATGTTAAAAGGATTAGTCACACCTGTTCTATTGGAAGTCCCAAAATAGCCAGCCAAATCAGTATAATTTGCAATCGCATCTATAGTTTTTAATTCAGATTGGATAGGTATTATTCCTCTTGCATCTCTGTCTTTTCTATTCATAAAAGAAGCATAATAATCCCCTATTTTTTGTTCATCACTACCATCAGCATTATTACTTTTAGCTGCATTCTCAATAATAGCTTTTACGTCTAATTGTGATTGATCATAAAGTAAATCAAATGCTCCATAGCTCGCTTTATCTGCGGGAATTTTGGTATTGTTATACCAAGTTCCATTTACATAATCGGCAAAATTATCGCCTGGCTTTACATTGGTATCCATATTTTTTTTGTTGATACCCGAAGTGAGTTCTGCTTTTTTATCGCAAGAAACTATTGCAATAAATGCTATTAGAAGAGTAATTTTGAAGTTTTTCATTGATTGGTTTATTTGATTATTTCGCTAAAGATAATGAATTACAAATAGTCGATTTAAGTTAAAGAAATGTTAGACTTCGCAGTTCGATAATTTGTTACAAGAAACAGGAATAAATTACCAAGAATCAGTTTTAGTCGTTAAGATATTTATATATTTGTTTGATAGTGCAGGTTTGAAATTAATAACTAGCGCATATTTTAATTAAAATTGGTAAATGAAACAAATTGATTTTTTAAATTCCCCAAGAATAGATCAAGTTGGGATTGAAGATAGAATTGCTAGAATTACTTCCCGAAGTATAAAGAAAGAATCAAAAATGCAGGGTTTGCTTATGACTTTGAATATGATTGATTTGACTACTTTAGAAGGTGCTGATACCGATGAAAAAGTAAAACAACTTTGCTTCAAAGCACATCATCTGCATGACGAATTACCCGGATTACCGACTACTGCGGCAGTTTGTGTATATCCAAATTTTGTAAAACTTGCGGTTAATGAACTTAAAGGAACTGGTGTAAAAGTAGCGTCGGTGGCAACAGCTTTTCCTAGCGGACAATCAAGTGCTGAAATCAAATTATTAGATACAAAAATGGCTGTCGATAGCGGTGCCGATGAAGTAGATATGGTTATCAGTCGTGGAAAATTCCACAGCGGCGAATACAATTTTGTTTTTGATGAAATTGCCATGATAAAAGAAGCTTGCGGAAAGAATGTACGTTTAAAAGTTATCCTGGAAACTGGCGAAATCGGAACACTTGACAAAGTTCGTCAGGCAAGTGACATTGCTATGTATGCTGGAGCAGACTTTATCAAAACCTCTACAGGAAAGATAAAACCAGCAGCAACTCTTCCGGTAACTTTAGTAATGCTTGAAGCGATTCGGGATTATTATTATAAAACCGGATTTATGATTGGGATGAAACCTGCAGGCGGAATTTCAACTTCAAAACTGGCGCTTCAATATTTATTAATGGTTAAAGAAACCCTTGGCGGAAAATGGTTAACGAATGAGTATTTCCGTTTTGGAGCCAGTAGTTTAGCGAACGATGTTTTATTGCAAATCGTAAAGCAAAAATCGGGCATTTATCAATCACATGATTATATTTCTAAAGTTTAATTGGCATGAAAAAAACACATATAATAGATTTTAGTTCTGACTGGAATTTAG
>CALQCV020000248.1 GCA_943329165.2 Candidatus Nitrotoga sp. CP45
CAGTAGCAGAAACAATTCCTGCAGAACACCTTGAAAATAATGCTGAAGCACATGCAGATGAGCATGCTGAACATGTAGAGCATGTTTTTCATCAATTACAAAATAAACCATGGGCAGCATTATATGTTGCTTGTATATTCTTTTTGTTACTAACAATGGGTGTTTTAGCATTCTATGCTATACAACAAGTAGCACAAGCTGGTTGGTCTCCGGTTTTGTTTAGAGTAATGCAGGGAATTACCGCTTATTTACCAGTAATATCGATTATCTTCTTTGTGTTTTTATTATTATCAGGATTCCATCTTAATCATTTATTTGTATGGATGAAAGAAGGAGTTACAGATCCAACTAGTCCTAATTATGACGAAATTATCACTGGCAAATCAGGCTATTTAAATTTTGCTTTTTGGATTTCAAGAGCTGCAATATTCTTATTGGGTTGGAATGTATACCGTTATTTATCAAGAAAAAATTGTTTGGCTCAGGACGATGCTAGTGACGATGTTTTCTACAAAAAGAACTTCAAAATGTCGGCGGCATTTTTAGTGTTTTTTATCGTTTCTGAATCTATCATGTCTTGGGACTGGATTATGTCTATTGATCCTCATTGGTTCAGTACACTTTTTGGATGGTATGTTTTTGCCAGCTTCTTTGTAAGTGGTATTACTGTAATTCAAATGGTAACTATTTATTTAAAATCTAAAGGGTATTTAGAAAATGTAAACTCTAGTCATATTCATGATTTGTCAAAATTCATGTTTGGTATTAGCGTTTTCTGGACCTACTTATGGTTTTCACAATTTATGTTGATTTGGTATGCAAACATTCCTGAAGAAGTTACGTATTTCAAAACAAGAATTGAACTATATAACTTGCCATTCTTTGGTGCTTTTTTCATGAATTTTATATTTCCAATTTTGCTTTTAATCAATAGCGATTTCAAACGTATTTATTGGATTGTTGTTATGGGAGGTATCGTAATTTTAGCTGGACATTACATTGATTTCTTCAATATGATTATGCCTGGAACAGTTGGTGACAGATGGTTTATCGGAATTCCTGAAATAGCAGCACTATTATTTTTCTTTGGATTATTCATTTATGTTGTATTCAACGCTCTAACAAAAGCACCGTTAGTTCCAAAACGAAATCCTTTCATTGAAGAAAGTAAACATTTTCATTATTAATATTTAAAGTAAATTACAAATGACAACTCTTTTGGTACTATTAGTTGTAGTTTTATTGGCAGTTGCCTTGTGGCAGTTAACTAAGATATTCGATTTAACACAAGTTGGAGTAAAAGTTAATGACACACAAGTCGCAAATGATAATGATAATAAAGTAAATGGATATTTAATGTTTGCTTTCCTAGGATTTATTTACCTAACTACTATTTATTGTTTCATGTACTATGGTCACTTTCCTTTGGTTAGTGATTCTGCATCAGAACACGGTCCTGAAGTAGATAATCTTATGATTATTTCAATGACAATCATATTTATTGCTCAAACTATTACGCAAGCTTTATTACATTATTTTGCTTTTAAATATAGAGGAAGAGAAGGTCAAAAAGCACTATATTTTTCAGACAGTAATAAATTAGAATTTATCTGGAGTATCATTCCAGCGATCGTTTTGGCTGTTTTAATTCTTTACGGATTGTATGCTTGGACAGACATTATGTTTGTGGATGAAAAAGATGAAAAGGATGCAATTGTTATCGAATTGTACGCACAACAATTTAATTGGGAAGCACGATATTCAGGAACAGACGGTGTTTTAGGGAAAGCGAATGTTAGGTACATAGAAGGAGTAAATAATTTAGGTGTTGATTTATCAGATCCAAATGCACAAGATGATTTCGCATCTAAAGAATTACACATTCCAAAAGGGACGAGAGTTATTTTTAAATTGCGTTCACAAGATGTATTACACTCAGCTTACATGCCTCACTTTAGAGCTCAAATGAACTGTGTTCCAGGCATGGTTACTCAATTTTCATTTATACCGACTGTTACTACAGCTGAAATGAGAGAAAAGCCAAATATGATTGAAAAGGTATCTAATATCAACAATATTAGAGCTAAGAAAAGTATCGATTTAGTGGCCAAAGGCGAACCAGCTCTTGATCCTTACACTTTCGATTATTTATTGTTGTGTAACAAAATCTGTGGCGCCTCTCACTATAATATGCAATTGAAAATTGTTGTTGATACGCCAGAAGAATACAGAGCTTGGTTAAAAGAAAATGCTCCTAAGACTATTGTTTTAGCAGTAAAAACAGCAGCTGCAGAAGCAAAGGCATCTGAAGCCGGGGCAACCCAAACAAAAGATTCAGGCACTGTAACAAGCAAAGACACTACTGTAGTTGCTCAAGCAGAAATGAAATAATTTATAAAATTTAAAGTTTACCTAATATGTCAGCAGAAGCTCACAATCACGATCACGGTCACGACGAACACGAACACCACCATAAAGATACGTTCATTACTAAATACATTTTTAGTATTGACCATAAAATGATTGCCAAGCAGTATTTAATTACTGGAATTATTATGGGAGTTATTGGAGTTGGTATGTCTTTGCTATTTAGAATGCAGTTAGCATGGCCAGAACAATCATTTAAAGTTTTTAGTTTTTTCTTAGGAGAAAAAATGGCCCCAGGTGGCGTTTTGACAAATGAAGCTTATCTCTCGTTAATTACAATTCACGGAACCATAATGGTTTTCTTTGTACTTACAGCTGCTTTGAGTGGTACATTTAGTAACCTATTGATTCCATTACAAATTGGAGCAAGAGACATGGCGTCTGGAGTTTTGAATATGATTTCTTATTGGTTGTTTTTCCTTTCTAGTGTTATCATGGTTAGTTCTCTTTTTGTAGAATCAGGCCCAGCTAGCGCAGGTTGGACTATTTATCCACCCTTAAGTGCATTACCACAAGCAATTTCAGGTTCTGGAACGGGTATGACTTTATGGCTAGTTTCTATGGCTATATTTATAGCAGCTTCCTTATTGGGATCTTTGAATTATATAGTAACCGTAATTAATTTAAGAACAAAGGGGATGTCAATGACAAGATTGCCATTAACAATTTGGGCTTTCTTTATTACAGCAATAATTGGTGTTATTTCATTCCCAGTTTTATTATCTGCGGCCTTAATGTTAGTTATGGATAGAAGTTTTGGAACTTCTTTCTTCTTGTCTGATATATATATTGCTGGCGAAGTTTTACATTATCAAGGTGGTTCTCCAGTATTGTTTGAACATTTATTTTGGTTCCTAGGTCATCCAGAAGTTTATATTATTTTGTTGCCTGCACTTGGAATCACTTCTGAAGTTATTGCAACGAATTCTCGTAAGCCAATCTTTGGTTACAGAGCAATGATCATGTCAATTATTGCAATTGCATTCTTATCAACTATTGTTTGGGGTCATCACATGTTTATCTCAGGAATGAATCCATTCTTAGGCTCGGTATTTACCTTTACAACCTTATTGATTGCAATTCCATCTGCTGTAAAAGCATTTAACTACATCACAACATTATGGAAGGGTAATCTTCAGTTAAA
>CALQCV020000249.1 GCA_943329165.2 Candidatus Nitrotoga sp. CP45
ATATTGGAATGTTGGATAATGCGATACGCTTTTTGCCGCGTCCGGCGGATTATTTATTTCTTTACTTTTTAGGTTTTTATGCTTTGATGCTGGTCTTTAGAGTCGATCCTTTGAAAGCCTTTTTTGGCGCTTTAGCTTTTGGCTTATCTACGTATTTGATTGTCATTATTGGCGTCGGACATAATGCCAAAGCGCACGCAATTGGGTACATGCCGTTTGTGGTTGCCGGATTTATTTTGGTTTTTAAAAAGAAATATTTGCACGGGGGAATTTTAACGATGCTCGCAGTTGCTCTCGAAATTACGGCCAATCACTTTCAAATGACCTACTATTTATTGATGCTTCTAATAGTGATGAGTGGCTACTTTTTATACCAACTTATTTTGGAAAAGGATATAAAATCATTACCAAAAATTATCGGAACATTTGCTGTTGCGGTTATTCTGGCTGTTGGTGTCAATGCTACGAGTCTACTGGCAACCAAAGAATATGCTGATTTTAGTACGCGGGGGAAAAGTGAGTTAACGTTCAATACTGATGGTACTAAAAAAGAAAGCAACATCGCCATGGACAGAAGTTATATCACTGAATACAGCTATGGTATTGTAGAAAGTCTGAATTTGTTCTCACCGCGATTATTTGGTGGTGGAAATAATGAAAAGCTTACTGAAGATTCGCATGTTTATAATTTTATGCTCAACTATGGCGCATCGCCTGAAGAAGCAAAAGAACTAACCGATAATTATGCCGTAACCTATTGGGGCGACCAACCTCAAGTCGCTGCTCCAGCTTACATTGGTGCTGTGGTCTTTTTCCTTTTTGTGTTGGCATTGTACCATGATAAACGCAAAATAAAATATGCTTTTCTTGCCGGAGCGATCTTTTCTTTATTGCTTTCCTGGGGTAAAAATTTATCATTTCTAACTGATTTCTTTATTGATTATGTTCCGATGTATGACAAGTTTAGAGCCGTTTCTTCGATTCAGGTTCTATTGGAATTATGCGTTCCTGTTCTAGCCATTATGGGTTTACAATCTTTCTTTAAAGATGCAGAAAATCGCTGGAAAAGCTTATGGAAAACCGGAGCTACAACATTAGGGATTATTGTATTATTATTTATCTGCAAAAGCATGTTCAACTTTGCAGGCGAAATTGATCACCAATTAATTGACACGCTAAAACAACATCCTGACAAAGCCTTTGGAACACAATTCATAGATGCGTTAAGAGAAGACCGAAAAGATTTGTATTCAGCTGATTTATTGCGTTCCGGATTCTTAATTGCTATTTCGTTTGGCGCACTTTACTTCTATACCAAAAACAAATTAGCCGCTAATACCGCTGTGATTTTGGTTGGACTATTTATGGTTGGCGATTTGTTCTTTGTGGATAAAAATTATCTAAGCAACGATGGACAACAATTCAGAAGTGCTTATGAAATAGACAATCCGTATCAACCAACACAAGCTGATTCCTTAATACTTCAGGATACAACTAACTTTAGAGTTTATGAATTAGCCGGTGGTATTTACAGTCCGCGTTCTTCATATTTTCATAAATCCATTGGAGGCTACAGTGCCGTTATGCCAAGACGCTTTAAGGAAGTTTATGAACATCTTTTTGAAAAAAGCATGGGCGATTTGGAAAGCATAATCGATCCGCAGACACTTTCTATTACCAAAAGTATTCCCGTGATTAATGCGTTTAATATCAAATATCTGATTGTTGGTGCCGAAAAAGGCGATATTCCAATTGTCAATCCGTTTCACAATGGAAATGCATGGTTTGTAAAAGAACTAAGAGTAGTGAATTCTGCCGATGAAGAAATCAATGCTTTAGGGAAAATTGAAACTAAAGATGTAGCTACTTTAAATGCTGAATATGGAATTTGGTTCAAACCGATGGGAATACCCTCCTATAAAAAAGATAGTTTAGCAACTATTAAAATAGATTTATACAAACCAAATCATTTAATTTATACTTCCAATAATGTAAATGATGGTTTTGCAGTTTTCTCTGAAATCTATTATAAAGAAGGTTGGAAAGCCACAATAGATGGGAAAGAAAGTAATATTTTCAGAGTAGATTACACTTTACGTGGTATGCAAATCCCTAAAGGGAAACACACTATCGAATTCAAGTTTGAGCCTCAAGTGGTAAAAACAGGAAGTACGATTGCGCTGATTAGTTTTATAGTGATGGTCTTGGTAATTATTGCCGGCGTTTATTTCAATCGAAAAAGGATTAAAAATAGTTAAGTTAATTTTGTAAATTTGATTGTTAATTTCAAAATCTTATGAAGACAAAAACATTAAATCATGCTCATCCTTCCAAAATGGAAGCACGTTATATTGATGAGATTAGAAAGATGTCTCCACAACAACGTTTTGATAAACTGATTGCTATTATTGAAATTTCCTTTCTTCTAAAAACAGCAAAAAAAATATCAAAATAATTAAATGAATAGTCAAATAATTGAAATATGGAAGTACTTTTCTTTGTATAAAGTCAAATATTTGACTATCGGCGGATTCGCTGTAAATATTTATGGTTATGGCAGAAATACAGGCGATATAGATATTTTTATTGAAGATTCTATTGAAAATAGAGAAAACTTAAGAATAGCATTGATAAAAGCAGGAATAGGAGATTTTGAAAATATAAGTACAATGCAATTTATACCAGGGTGGACTGACATTACATTAAATTTTAATTTACGATTAGACATTATGACTTCGGTTAAAGGTTTAGAAAATAGTACTTTTGAGCAACTTTTAGACAAAGCATACATTACTGAAATTAACGATGTCCCTGTTTATTTTTTAGATTATGAAAATTTGATTAAAGCCAAAAAGGCTGCAAATCGTCCAAAAGATATTTTAGATATTGATGAGTTAGAAAAAATCAATAAAAAATCTAATTCTTAAACTTGAAACCTGAAACCAAAAAACTTTTAATCATCACCTATTATTGGCCGCCAGCTGGTGGTCCCGGAGTGCAGCGTTGGTTAAAGTTTGTCAAATATTTGCCCGAGTTCAACATTCAGCCGATTGTTTACATTCCCGAAAATCCAACCTATCCCATTATTGATAACGGTTTGCAAAGTGAAGTTTCGGAGAGCGCCATTATCCTCAAAAACAAAATCTTCGAACCTTATGGCTTGGCTTCTTTTTTCGGCAAATCCAAAACCAAAAAAATCAGTTCCGGTATTATACCAAATCAAAAGAAACAATCCTTATTAGAAAAGACGTTACTTTGGGTTCGCGGGAATCTTTTTATTCCCGATGCGCGTTTTCTTTGGGTAAAGCCTTCAGTAAAGTATCTCAAAAAATATATCGAAGAAAATAATATTAACACGATTGTAACTTCCGGTCCACCACATAGTTTACACTTAATTGGCTTACAATTAAAAAAAGAGTTGAATATAAAATGGTTTGCCGATTTCCGTGATCCGTGGACAACTATTGGTTATCACAAAGCATTGAAATTGTCTTCGTATGCTGAAAAGAAACACAAAGCTATGGAAAAGGAAGTTTTGAATTCTGC
>CALQCV020000250.1 GCA_943329165.2 Candidatus Nitrotoga sp. CP45
AAAGGATTTCCACTCCAATCGGGGTTAGTTAATAAACCATTTGAATTTTTGGAAACGTTCGAAATAGCATTACATTTGCCTAAAGAAAAGTAAAGTTTATTCTCTATATTCTATTCTCTTAAAAATGACATACGCAGAAAACATATTAGGAACTATAGGCAACACGCCATTAGTAAAGCTTAACAAAGTTGTCAAAGGAATTGACGCCTTAGTTTTAGCCAAAGTGGAAACCTTCAATCCTGGGAATTCTACCAAAGACAGAATGGCACTTAAAATGGTGGAGGACGCCGAAGCCGACGGAAGATTAAAACCAGGCGGAACAATAATAGAAGGAACTTCCGGAAATACCGGAATGGGTTTAGCGCTTGCCGCTATAGTAAAAGGATATAAATGCATATTCGTAATCACGGACAAGCAATCCAAAGAAAAAATGGATATACTGCGTGCTGTTGGAGCTAAAGTAATTGTGTGTCCAACTGATGTCGAACCAACCGATCCACGTTCTTATTATTCTGTTTCAAAAAGATTAGGGACCGAAATTCCAAATTCCTGGTACGTTAATCAATATGATAATCCTTCAAATGCCATTGCACATTACGAACAAACTGGACCAGAAATTTGGGAACAAACCGATGGAAAAGTTACCCATTTCGTAGTTGGAGTAGGAACTGGTGGAACCATTTCCGGAATCGGAAAATACCTAAAAGAGAAAAATCCAAATATTAAAGTTTGGGGAATTGACACCTACGGTTCGGTATTTAAAAAATATCATGAAACCGGAATTTTTGATGAGAATGAAATTTACTCTTATATCACCGAAGGAATTGGTGAAGATATTCTTCCAAAAAATGTTGACTTTTCCATTATCGATGGTTTTACCAAAGTAACCGATAAAGATGCAGCGGTTTACACCCGTAGAATTGCTTTGGAAGAAGGAGTTTTTGTTGGGAACTCAGCCGGAGCTTGTGTGAAAGGCTTACACCAATTAAAAGAACATTTCACTAAAGACGATGTCGTTGTGGTTTTATTCCACGATTCAGGAAGTCGTTATGTTGGCAAAATGTTCAACGACGATTGGATGCGTGAAAGAGGATTTTTGGATGAAGAAATCACAAAAGCCGAAGACGTTATCAAAGACCATAAAGACAAACCTTTGGTTATTGTTCGTACAGAAGAATTAGTTTCACATGCTATAGAGCGTTTGAAAAAGTATAATATTTCTCAGATTCCGGTTACTGATACGACTGGTTTTGTGGGCAGCTTAGACGAAACCGATTTGTTCAGAAGTTATATAGAAGACAGAAATATTGCTGAAAAACCAATCCGTGAAATCATGGGCAAACCATATCCAATAGTACAAGCCAATACACCAATTGAAGAAATTTCCAAACTAATCAACAAAGACAATCAAGCGGTTTTGGTAGATTTAGGAAATGGCAAACATCATATTATTACGAAGCATGATATTATTAGTTCTATTAAATAATATTTAGCCGAAAGTCATTAGTTTAGAGTCAAGATGTGGTCACGTTCTTGGCTCTTTTTTATTGAAATCTATTAAAAAGTAAATTTTTAACTACAAAAGTTTTTAATATAAAAGTAATTTTCTTACTTTAGTTGAAAATTAGTACTCGTGAAAGAAGATTTTCTTCATTATATATGGCAGTATAAAAAGTTTGACTTTTCTAACCTAACAACTGTTTCGGGAGAATCGCTGACGATAACCAATTGTGGAAATTATTTGCAACTAAGCGGACCCGATTTTTTCAATGCTCAAATTATTTTAGGCGAACAAAAATGGGCAGGAAATATTGAAATTCACATCAAGTCGTCCGATTGGTATTTGCATCATCACGAAAAGGATTCGAATTATGACAACGTAATTCTACATGTAGTTTGGGAACATGACATACCCGTTTTTAGAAAAGACAATTCCGAAATTCCAGTTTTAGAAATCAAAAAATATATTAGCAAAAAGGATTTAGGAAATTATCAGGCATTAGCATCACCAAAATCATGGATTTATTGTGAAAGTCAGATTGCAACTATCGATAGTTTTGTTTTGAAAAACTGGCAAGAGCGATTGTTTATTGAAAGACTTGAACGAAAATTTATGCCGATCGAACAATTGTTGAAAGAGACGGATAATAATTGGGAGGCGGTGTTGTTTTGTATGCTGGCAAAGAACTTCGGATTGAATACTAACGGTGAAACGTTCTTTAAAATTGCCAAATCGATTCCGTTTTCAATTATTAGAAAAGAAAGTGCTGAAGTTTCAAATTTAGAGAGCCTGCTTTTTGGAATGGCAGATTTATTTCCGGTTGATATTCAGGATAACTATACTAAAGATTTGAAAACCCGATTTGAATATATTTCACAAAAGCACAAATTAGAAAAGATAAGTATTGAACCCGTTCAGTTTTTTAAACATCGACCCGATAATTTTCCGACGATTCGTTTGGCACAATTGGCAATGTTGTATCACAAGGGACAAAATTTATTTTCACGAATAATCGTTGCTAAAACAGTGACAGCCTTGCATCAGCTTTTTGAAATAACAATTACCGATTATTGGCAAACGCATTATCAGTTTGATAAAGAAAGCCCAAAGAAGAAAAAACAGTTCTCAAAGTCATTTATCGATTTGCTCGTAATAAATACAATTGTGCCAATCCAGTTTGCTTATGCTAAAAGCCAGGGTAAAGAAGTGTCTGAATCTTTGTTAGCTCTCCTTCGGGAAGTTCCTGCAGAAAAAAATGTAATTATTGAAAAATTCTCCAATTTTGGAATTAAAGGCAACAATGCCTTTGAAACCCAATCGTTATTACAGCTCAAAAATGAGTATTGTAACAAGAGCAAATGTTTGCAATGTGCAGTTGGAATTCAGTTATTAAAAGCGTAATTTTTATTTAATACCACATAGAAACATAGATATGATTACTCAAAAGTATTTAGACGAATTAACATATGAGATTATTGGTTCTGCAATTGAAGTTCATAAAGTTATGGGAAGATGTTTGTTAGAAAATGTATATCATCAATGTTTAAAAGAAGAGTTTTTACATAGAAAAATAAATTTTTCATCAGAGATGAAAATCCCGGTTATTTATAAAAATAAGGAACTTGAAACAGATTTTCGGTGTGATTTGTTTGTTGAAAATAATATTGTAGTTGAGTTAAAGGCTGTTTTTGAAATTCATCCTATGTTTGAAGCTAAGCTTCTAAACTATATGAAACTTTTAAAATCACCCAAAGGAATTTTAATCAATTTCAATTGTAATAACATCTTTAATGAAGGTCAAAAAACTTTTGTAAACGAATATTTTAAAAACCTAAACAAACAATAACTGTCTTTCTATGTGGTTTAAATTATTAAATTTACATTAAATTAACCCGTTGGGTGAAATTAACCAAAAGTAATGAATAATATCTTTTTTGATTTAAATTTAAGGTCAATTAGAACCCAAATGTCAGTCTGAGCTTGTCGAAGACATTTAAAAAGATGCATTTCGACAGG
>CALQCV020000251.1 GCA_943329165.2 Candidatus Nitrotoga sp. CP45
GGATGACGCCAATCTAAATGTAAATCTTGCATTGGCAACAATACAAATAAGCGATTTTGCATTTCCGGATGTGGCACTTGTAGTTTTTCAGAAGCAATGATTTCTTCATCAAAAGCAATAACATCTATATCAATAATTCGCGCTTGATATCCTTCAACATCTTCGCGAGTTCTTCCTAAAGCTTCTTCGAGCAAAAGACATTCTTCCAAAATTTGTTGTGCTGACTTCTGTGTATTCATAATCACAGCACAATTGTAGAATTTTTCACTCTCGAAACCCCAAGATGGCGTCTCATAAAGCTTGGATACTCTAATAATTGTTCCAATTTCTTTATGCAAATTATCAATGCAACGGACAATATTTTCAAGACGATTGCCTTGATTGCTCCCTAAAGATAAAATGACTTGATGCTGCTTTTTCATGGAAGCACAAATTAACTAAAACTATTTTAGAATAACGCCAAAAAATAGCCGACTGTTAATAACAATTTCTCAACAATTGTCTTTTGGTAAAATCTTAAAACTTCCATAAATAGTAACCGCTTTATGAAGTAAAGGACCTACTTTTGTGATATGTAATCGTTAACTAAATCCATCACATTATGTTAAAGAAAATCTTAAAAATCATTGGAATTGTTTTATTGTTATTACTCATTTCAGCTTTCGCGATTCCCTATTTCTTTAAAGATCAAATCAAAGCCAAAATTTTATCTTCAATCAATGAAAAAGTGGATGCAAAAGTGGCTTTTGCCGATGCTGATTTGAGTTTGTTTCGAAATTTTCCCAACGCTAGTGTTTCGATAGAAAAATTATCCATTATCAACAAAGCACCATTTGAAGGCGATACTTTAGTTTCTTTTGAAGAAGTAAATTTAAAAATGTCTATCAAAGAATTATTTAAAAGTGATAACGAATCAATGAATATTGATGGAATTTCATCTAAAAACGGATTGATAAATATCATTTTCAACAAAGACGGAATTGGCAATTATGATATTGCATTAAAAGATAAAAATAAAGCCAATGATGAAAAAAGCAAACCGCTTTCATTAAAAATAAAAGAGTATTCGGTAGCCAATTTCAAGTTTAACTATTATGATGAAAAGTCAAAAGTCAAAATGGTTTTAGACAGCATCAATCACGAAGGAACAGGAGATTTTGCTTCGTCAAAATTGAACTTGGTTACCAAATCAACTGCGAAAATTTCGCTTGATATGGATAAAGTAAATTATCTGAAAAATGTTGCGATTTCTCTAGATGCCATAGTTGGAATTGATTTAGATAAAAGCAAATATACTTTCAAAGAAAACAAAGCTAAAATCAATGAATTGCCGCTAGAATTTGATGGTTTCATGCAATTGGCTGAGGCTGGACAACAATATGATTTGACATTTAAAACACCAACTTCTTCGTTCAAAAACTTCTTGGGATTGATTCCTGCGCAATATTCGAGTAATTTAAAAGAGGTAAAAACCAGTGGCGATTTTACGGTTGTTGGTTTTGCTAAAGGTTTATATTCGGATAAAACGGTTCCAAAATTCAATATCGAAATCGCATCAAACAATGCGTCTTTTCAATATCCAAATCTTCCAAAATCCGTTAAAAATATTATCATAGACACCAAAATCATTAACGAAACTGGCGTGATGAATGACACTTATGTGAACTTGGATAAATTATCTTTCCAAATTGACCAAGATGTTTTTAATGCCAAAGCAACCATTAAAAATGTGGCCGAAAATGCACTAGTAAATGCAGCACTCAAAGGAACTATTAACCTTAGTAATTTAACTAAAGCATATCCTATCAAATTAGACAAACCACTAACTGGAATTTTAAAAACTGATGTGACTACAGCATTCGATATGCAATCGGTAGAGAAAAGTGACTATGCAAGAATCAGAAACGCCGGAACGATTGACTTAACAGGTTTTAATTATACTGATGAAAATGGTAAAACCATGAAAATCAGTAGAGCTTCAGTATCATTTGACCCAAGCCGCGTGAATTTGAAGCAATTTAATGCAACAACGGGGAAAACTGATTTGGCTGTAACCGGAGTTTTGGAAAATTTCTATGGCTTTGTATTTAAAAACCAAGAATTGAAGGGAAATTTTAATCTAAATTCGAATCAATTGGCGGTAAGCGATTTTATGACTTCCGAAGCCGATACTAAAAAACAAACCAAAGCTAGCGAAGCGATGAAAATCCCGGCGTTTTTGAATTGTTCTCTGACAGCCAAAGCCAACACGGTTTTGTATGATAATTTGGTTTTGAAAAATGTATCCGGGAAAATAATTGTCAAAGACCAAAAGGCGACTTTAGAAAATGGTAAAACAGCTATTTTTGGTGGTTTGATTACTTTCAATGGTGATGTTTCTACCAAAGAAAAAATATCTAAATTCAATATGGATTTAAGTATGAACGGTGTTGACATTCAACAAACATTTACCCAATTGGAAATGATGAAAAATATTGCCCCAATTGCCGGTGTCATCAACGGAAAACTAAATTCAAAAATCAAAGTTTCTGGGAATCTAAACAGCAAAGAAATGACACCTGATTTAAAAAGCATCACGGGAGATTTACTCGGACAATTGCTTTCAACAACAGTGAATTCGAGCAACTCAACTATGTTAACTGCTTTAGATAACAAATTAGGTTTTATTGATTTAAAAAAATTGAATCTTAATGATTTAAAAGCCGAATTAACATTCAAAGACGGTAAAGTAAATGTAAAACCATTCGACATCAAATACCAAGACATTAAAGCAACAATAGGTGGAACGCACGGTTTTGACCAATTGATGAATTATAATGTGAAATTAGATGTTCCATCGAAATATTTGGGCACAGAAATCAATAATTTAATTGGGAAATTAACGCCGACTGACGCCAAAAAATTTGAAACGATTCCGATAAATGCTATTCTAACAGGTAATTTTAAAAATCCAAATATTACCACTGATGTTAAACAAACTACAACCACTTTGGTCACTAACTTGGTGAAACAACAAAAAGACAAACTGATTCAACAAGGCACTTCGGCACTTGGTAATATAATCCAGAACAACACGAAACCTAAAGATACTTCGAAAACGGCAACACCAAAACCCGATGTAAAAACACAGGCTACAGATTTGATTAACGGTTTGTTCAATAAAAAGAAAAAAGCAGCTCCAAAAACAGAGACAACGCCAACGACCACAAAATAACAGGAAATTTTTGCCACAGATTCACAGATTAAAAATGATTTTAAAATCTGTGAATCTGTGGCAAAAAATAAAAACTAAATCAAAATCTTCACAACATAACCTTCAAAAGTACGAACGTTAAAAACCGTTCCGTCTTCAAACATCAAATATTGTCCTTTTATACCTGTTAATATCCCGTAGAAATTGGGTGATTTGTCCAAATTCAGGCTATTAACTTTAGTTGGAAACTGTAAAAC
>CALQCV020000252.1 GCA_943329165.2 Candidatus Nitrotoga sp. CP45
TAAACGAACGGCTTCATCCCGTAAGTTTCCAACATAATTTAAACTACGATATATTCCCCATTTTGGACGGATAAAACTGTTGTCAGGACGAATAGTTGCAATATCAGAATTGCTGTAGGATAACAAAACGTAACCGTCGCTGTGTTTTTTTAAAGTTATTGAATAGGTGCCTGAACTTCCAATATTTATCTTTTCTTCAGCGTCAACCCAAATTCCTTCAAATGGCAATTAGTCAACAATACTAACTTTATCTGTTCCAGAAGATGCATTGGCAACATATATTAATTCTAATTTATTTGGCGTTCCTAATCTTGGGGTTAATGTAAAAAGTGGACTACTATCATCACCATCAACTGCTTTTATTTGATGTAAATGCGTGAAATTTGCCGAAGGCTGAAAACCAATTGGTATTTTGAATTTCCATTTATAAATAATATTTTCACCTAAAGTTCCTTTTAAATTATCAGGTGAAGCGGCATAGGTTTTAATTTCTATCCTTTGACGATCTGCAGATAAAGTAGCAACATCATTATCTAATGCATAATGTGAATAAAATTCAAAAACATATTTATTTAAATCCGTGTCTAATACTTCTGCAATATGCCTTCCAAAATCTTGGTGTGAACCATCGGGAGTTTCATCGGGGGCTTCTACTGCGCTCACGCCATTTCCTGTAGCAAAAACACTAGTAATTCTTTCGTACGTATTTCCTGGCCCATCTGCGTTAAGAACAACTTGCGAATAGGAAAATTTGTTTGCTATTAATAATAAGCTAGTTAAAATTAATTTTCTACTATTTTTCAGTGATTTTTTATCCATAATTAAAATTCTTTTTCACCTATTTCACTTGTAGGTAATTTATTTTTACTTGATAATTTGTTGAAATTAAAACTGAAATTCAATAGTAATACATTTGTTTCATAACTGTAGTTAGTTGTAGTATAAAAATCCGAACTATACGTTGTAATCCGTTGTTGGTTTGAATCCATATTTCCAAAATTAATATTTTGCCATTGCAATCCTATTGTTCCATTTCCATTCAAGATGGTCTTCTTTACGGACAAATTGGGAGATAAAAATCGAGAATCTTCGCCTTGAGCCGTTGGCTTTGAAGAAGTATAATTTACATTGGCTGTAATACTCGTAGTTTTGTCTAAATTGAATGTGCTATTTGCATTTAATGAATACACCCAATTAGAATTATCAACGTTTGATGTAGTACCTAAAATGTTCAATTTACCGGTAATTTTATAATTATAGATGTTCCCTCCTACAAATAATGAAACCCATTTTACAGGTTTTAAATTAGTCCCAAATTCTAGTCCAAATAGTCTTGCTTTTTCAGCATTGGTAAAAACTCTATTCAAAATTGTATCAGCATAAACACTATTTACACGTTGAATTGGATTTTTGATATTTTGATAATATAATGTAGTAAATAAAGCTCCTTTTTTGAAACTGTGGTTCACACCAAATTCTACCAAATCTACAAATTGGGGCTTTAAATCCGGGTCGCCTTGTTCCAATGTTTCTGAATGTTCTCTTTCTGGTATTGGGTTCAACTCAAAATTATTGTTCCGTTGCACCCTTTTGCTATAACCAAATTTGGCATTCCAAAAATTATTAAAAGTATATAATAAATTAGCAGACGGGAATAAATTACTTAAGTTTAATACATGAGGATTGGTGTCTGTAGATAATATTACTTCTCTCGTAGAATATTCATATCGCAATCCCGCCGTATAATCTAATTTATTAGATTTACCGTTGTATTGTGAATACACACTATTAATATAATTTACAGATTTTGCTGTTCCTCGAAAGTTAGCTGCGTCAGGTTGAGCAGGTATTGGAGTTACAAAGTAATCAAATTTTCCATTTTGTTGATCAAATCGATATTGATAACCACTTTCTAATTTTCCAGAACCAATTGCAATTGCATACTCTAATTTGAATCGGAAGCCATCAATTGGATTTTTATAAGGATTATTTACTTCTTGAAGAACAATTGATTTTGTTGCTAAATCTAAATTTTTATTGATTGTATTTCCATATAAATCCGCTTTTTCATATAATAATGAAGTGGTCAAATTGGATGTATTTGCAAAAGTGTGGGTATAATCAAGATTGGTTAAGGTAAATGTACCTTCTTTAGTTTGTACATTTGAATTAAAATACGGGCTTTCACTTATTAAAGCATTGGTATTTAAATCAGATGTCGAATTATTATATATAATATCTGCGCGTCGGGCTTGAAATTTTTTACCTACGAAGCAACCGAAGCTGAAGGCATCATTTTTATTAGCAGCATAAGAAATTGCTGTTTTAGTTCCGTAATTGTACTTGTCAAAACTTCGTTCTCCATTCGATGGAAATCGAGTGATGGTATTATTAATGAAGTTTTTCGTAAATACATCACTTTCACGAAAACCATTTACGTCGTTTCGAAGATAGTTACCACTAATTGTGATGTCAAATTTTTTGTTTTTATAATTGAAAGTTACATCACCTCCAAATCGTTTTGGTTTTTCTAAATTATTAAAATCGTCGGTACTCGGTAAACCACCAGAAAGATTTGTTAAAAAAGCTATCCCATCGGTAGTTCCTTTTTTAGTTACAATATTTATTATTCCTCCTTTACCATCGGGGTCATATTTTGCAGAAGGGGCGGTTATTAACTCAATATTTTCGATTGTATTTGCTGGCAATTGACTCAACACTGTTTGCGCATCTGTTAAAACTGGTTTTCCATTTATTAAAACCATGAAACCGTTGGAACCGCGTAAACTAATTTCTCCTTGTCCGTTGACTGTTATAGAAGGTAGATTCTTTATAATGTCAATTGCAGTTCCTCCTTTTGCTGTTGCAAATTGGTCTGACTTGTATTGTTGTTTATCTATTTTATTATACGAATTTGATTTGGTTCCTTTAATAATAACCTCATCTAAAGATTGATTACTTCGTTTTAATTTGAAAGTATCTAAATTTAAGACTTGGTTGTTTTTAACTAAAATGTTATCTAAATACTGAATTTCATAGCCTATAAAGTAGATTTTGATTGAATAATTACCCGATTGTATATTTTGAATAACAAAATTTCCGTTTTTACTTGTTACAACTCCTAAAACTATAGAATTATCTATTTGACTTACTAAAGAAACGCTAGCATATTCAATGGGTTGCAAGTTTTTATTATCAATAACAATACCTTTTATTGTGTTTTTTTGAGCAACAATTGTAGTGATTGAAAATAGTAGAAAAAGATTTGTATAATAGGGTTTAGTACTCATTTTGCAAATTAATTTTGCCCTTCCTTTATTGAAAACTCATTAAAACGAACCGCTTCATCTCTTAAATCAGCTGCTTTTTTAAGACTTCTATAAATTCCCCATTTTGGTCGAATGAAATCATTATCTGGTCTAATGGTCATCAAGTCGTTACTGCTAAAA
>CALQCV020000253.1 GCA_943329165.2 Candidatus Nitrotoga sp. CP45
AATGGTTTCACTGTTGACGGATAACTTCTGGAATACCCAGAAACCATGGCATCAGCATCACCTTCATTGACCATCATTGCCGCAAAATAGTTCCGTTCACGCATCCATTTTTGAGCATCAAGCTGGGAAATTCCTCTTCGTTGTCTCGACTCCCAGTATATGTTACCATACTTTATTCTTCGTTTGTCTTCTTCTTTTGTTTTTGGATCAAAAATAGGCACATCGGCATCAAAACCTAATTCTTCTTTAAGTTCCAAAATCAATTCTCTGTTTCCTAACAATATTGGAAGTGCAATTCCTTCTTCATGCGTAATCTGTGCTGCTTTCAATACATCCAAATGATCTGCTTCAGCAAAAACAACACGCTTTGGCTCTGTTTTGGCTCTGTTGGTTAACAAGCGAACCATTTTATTATCTGAGCCTAAACGTTCTAATAATTCTTCTTCGTATTTCTCCCAATCAGTTATTGGATTTAGTGCAACGCCTGAATCTATTGCTGCTTTTGCCACTGCTAATGGAACTCTTGCTATTAATCTTGGATCAAATGGTTTCGGAATAATATACTCTTTACCAAAATTTAATTTGGTTTCGCCATACGCAATATTTACTTGCTCAGGAACAGATTCTTTGGCCAATTCCGCTAAAGCAATTACCGCTGCTTTTTTCATTTCTTCGTTTATCTTAGTCGCTCTAACATCTAAAGCACCACGAAAAATATAAGGAAAACCAAGTACATTATTGACCTGATTAGGATGATCCGAACGACCGGTCGCCATAATAATATCTCTTCTGGTTTTAATCGCCAAATCATAATTTATCTCAGGATTTGGGTTTGCCATTGCAAAAACAATTGGATTTTTTGCCATTCCTAATAGCATGTCTGGCGTAACAATATCTCCTGTAGACAAACCAACAAAAACATCAATTCCAACCATTGCTTCAAGCAAAGATGGAAAGTCTTTATCGGTAGCATATTTTCTTTGTTCTTCTGAAATTTTTAGATCATCTTTTTTTAGTGCTCCTTTGCTATTGAACATAACAATGTTTCCTTGCTTTACGCCGAAAGAAACATACAAATTCGCGCAAGCAATAGCTGCTGAACCTGCACCGGAAATAACCATTTTAACTTCGTCCATTTTCTTTCCAGCCAATTCAACTGCATTTAGTAAGGCTGCTGCCGAAATAATAGCGGTTCCGTGTTGGTCATCGTGCATCACTGGTATATTCAGTTCTTCAACTAAACGTCTTTCAATTTCAAACGATTCAGGAGCCTTAATGTCTTCCAGATTGATTCCGCCAAAAGTCGGCGCAATATTTTTAACGGTTTGTATAAAAGCTTCCACATCTTTTGTATCGACTTCAATATCAAAAACATCGATATCAGCAAAGATTTTGAACAGCAAAGCTTTTCCTTCCATAACGGGTTTTGAAGCTTCCGGACCAATATCACCTAGCCCCAAAACAGCAGTTCCATTAGTGATAACGGCAACCAAATTCCCTTTGGAAGTATATTTATAAACATTGTTTACATCTTTAGCAATTTCCAAACAAGGTTCCGCAACTCCAGGTGAATAGGCTAATGACAAATCTCTTTGGGTTGCATATTTTTTGGTTGGTACAACTTTAATTTTTCCAGGTGTAGGTTTTGCGTGGTATAAAAGCGCTTCTCTTCTTTTACTATCTTTGTGCATGGTCTTTATTTTGATAGTTACAAAGGTAAAAGACTGTACGTAAAAAGGAAACTTTTAGTGGTTTCTTTTACAAAGTAATTTATTTTAGATTTGAAATTAAAAGGAGGAAGCCCGGTGGGCTTCAGGTATATGAAATATAGCTCATAATGCGGGATGATGGAACTTTCTACCTCAGGAACTTAACGTTTCTTTTCAACCCTTCAAACTTTGTTCTTTTTACAGCCGAGTTTTTAAATACTTTTTTAAAAGTGTCTGCTGTAATTTCTTCCCAGTCTTTTTTTGTCATAGAAAGAATTATCGGATTTGGATTAAAAAGTGGTTCGTTATGCGATTTTGAAAAACGATTCCAAGGACAAACATCTTGGCAGATATCACAGCCAAAAATCCAATCGTCCATTTTGTTTTTCATTTCTAACGGAATGTTTTCTTTGAGTTCGATAGTGAAATAGGAAATGCATTTGCTCCCATCAACAACGTAAGGTGCAACAATCGCGGCGGTTGGACAAGCATCAATGCATGCTGTGCAAGTGCCACAATGGTCGGTTGATGCGTAATCGTATTCCAAATCTAAATCGACAATCAATTCGGCTATAAAATAAAAAGAACCAACTTGCTGCGTCAACAAATTACTGTTTTTCCCAATCCAACCCAAGCCACTTTTGGCTGCCCAAGCTTTGTCTAAAACTGGCGCTGAATCGACAAAAGCCCTTCCTGAGACTTCACCAATTTCAGTTTGAATGGTATGCAAAAGTTCATTCAGTTTTTCCTTAATGACAAAATGATAATCTTGTCCATAGGCATATTTTGAAATCTTATAACTGTCATTATTTTGCGTTTCAGATGGATAATAATTCAATAAAAGAGAAATCACGCTTTTGGCATCGTCAACCAACAACGTTGGATTCAAACGTTTGTCGAAATGATTTTCCATATACTTCATTTCTCCATGCCGATTTTGATTTAACCAATTTTCCAATCGTGGTGCTTCTTCTTCCAAAAAACCAGCTTTTGATATTCCGCATGACAAAAAACCGAGGCGTTTGGCTTCGGTTTTGATTAGTTGCGAGTATTTTGATTTGTTGTTTATCATTTGGAGGGAAGCTAGGAGATGGAAGTTGGGAGAAGAATACTGGAACTTGAAAGATTATTTCAACTGCGATTTGAAAGCTATTGTCATATTCATCAAATCGAAACAGTCTTTATACATTTTAGTGAACTGTTCTTCTGATAAATATTTTCTTCTTTTTGCCTTATATAAACAAGTAACAACTTCAGCTATTGAACGAATAGAATATCCAAGAAAACGCTTAAACTCAGGAGTAGATTGTTCTATTGAACCTTCAGATATATTTAGAGCAATAGAGTCCGAAGCACGTAAAATTTGAGAAGATAGATTATACATTTCTTTTTTCGGAAATGTTTCGGTAAGAAGATAAATTTCCTCGCCAAAATCCATTGCTTTCTGCCAAATTAATAGTTTTTCAAATTTAAAACTCATAAAAGATTCTTATTAAACACTCCCATCTATCAACTTCCCTCTTCCAAACTCAATTCTAAAAAAGTCCGCCCTGAATATTAATTTTAATTTTGCCCAAATGTTTATACGCTTTCTCAGTAACTTCTCTTCCTCTTGGTGTTCTGATTATAAAACCTTCCTGAATTAAAAAAGGCTCGTATACTTCTTCAATGGTTTCTCCACTTTCGGAAACAGCTGTCGCCAAAGTTGACAAACCAACCGGACCTCCTTTAAA
>CALQCV020000254.1 GCA_943329165.2 Candidatus Nitrotoga sp. CP45
TAAAGACAAAGAAAAGAAGAAAAAAGCCAAAGCAAAAGAGAAAGCAAAAAAAGCAAAAGCTAAAAAGAAAGAAAAGGCAAAGAAAAAATCTAAGTCTAAAAAGAAAAAATAAAAGACACTATCCCGCAAAGTGTGTAAGTTAATAAATAATGGGGTTTGACTTTTTAATTAAAGTTGAACCCTTTTTTCAAATATAGTTAAGAACTGCTTTAGGATTAATCTCCAATTTTATGGTATATTACCTTTTTTTTATTAGCTGGTAATAAAGGTTAATTCAAAACTTTAAGTTCAAACGTTTTATTCCAGTTTTTACCGGTTACGAATATAGTATTTGTCTTTTTGTTATAGGCAATTCCGTTTAAAACTTCTGCCTCTGGATTGCTTACTTTGGCTCTTAAAGCTGACAAATCTATGACCGCTTCAACCGCACCAGTTTGAGGATTAATTACTGCTACAGCGTCTTTTTGCCAAATGTTACCATAAATTTTTCCATTGATCCATTCCAATTCGTTGACACTTTTAATTTTACTGTCATTGGTATACACATTTATAAAATCGGTCAGCTTTTGCGTTTCCGGATCCATCGTCCAAATCTTTTCTGTCCCATCTGACTGGTAAATATTTTTGCCATCATTAGTCATTCCCCAACCTTCTATTTTTTTGTCAAACGTAAACGTCTTTAGTTTTTTCAAGGTGTTGGCATCATAAATAAAACCTGTTTCATTTTGCCATGTTAATTGATAGATTTTATCATTGATTACTGTAATTCCTTCACCAAAATATTGTTGGTCAATGTCAACTTTTCTATAAGCTTTTCCAGTTTTATAGTCAATTTTGGCAAAATACGATTTTCCGTTTTGCCCTGTGCTTTCTATCAAAGTGTCTCGGAAGAATTCAAACCCTTCTATAAAAGCGTTCGAGTCATGAGTAAAGGTATTAACAACGGTATATTTCAATAATTTCGGAACAATGCCCGAAGCCACTTCAACTCGAGTTTTGGTTGAAACCGTATCTCCTTCAAAATAAACTACAGCTTTCACATTTTGATAACCTAATTTTTTGCCATTCAAATCCAAGATGAATTTACCATTGGCTTTAACAGAAGAAATCTTTTTATCGTTTACAAAATAAGCAACGCTGTCAATGGTTTTGTTTTTAGTATTCATTAAAATTAAATCAACTTTGTCTGTAGCTTGATACATTGGCTTCATATTGTTTTCATCAAAGCTGAAATAGTTTTCTTTGTCGCTTTGACTATCGGCACAACCGGCAATGTTTACAGCTAATAAAATGGTAACTAACGGATTATAGAGTTTCATTTGGTGTTATTAATTTTTCACTCACAAATATATTTATAAAGCTTTTAAATTCTTGCAAAAAAATAAAAAGATTGTATATTTGCACCGGCAAGTCCTACACGACCAGCTCCTGCAAAATCCTCCAGGATGGGAACATAGCAAAGGTATGTGGTTGAGCGGTGCGATGTAGGTCGCTTGCCATTTTTTTATTCTGAACTTGTTTCAGAATCTCAATTTTTCCAAAATACTTTGAAACACTTTCCGAACTTGTTTACTGCGTCAGTCGCTAAGCTCGTGTCGGATTCTTTTTTTTAATTAATTTCTCTTCTATGAAATTACATTGGCAAATAGTACGATTTCAGCTAAAAGAAACCTTTGCCATAGCTTATGGAAATTATACACACAGAGAAGCTTTAATCATAACACTTGAAAAGAGTGGAAGTAAAGGTTATGGCGAATGTACTTCCATCGATTATTATCACATCAACTTAACTGATTTCGAAATCATTTTAGAGAAGATAAAATCACAGATTGAAAGCCAAAATATAATTCATCCGACCGATTTTTATGCTTTCCTTTTGCAATTAGGCTTGCCAAGTTTTTTGCGGTCGGCATTAGATTGCGCTTATTGGGATTTGTTTGGCAAACTTGAAAAGAAAAGTTTTTTAGAATTGAATAAAATCACTTTTACCAAACTTCCAGATTCTTCGATAACTATCAGTGTTGGTACCGTTAAAAATCAAATCAAAAAAATTGATAAATCTGTTTGGACAAATTTTAAAGTCAAATGCAATCATTTTGATGAAAATGATATTTCTAAATTATTAGAATTGGATGCAACTATTGCGCTTGATTCAAACGGAAGTTTTAGCAAGGAAAATTGCCTTTGGTTAGAAAATAACGAGGCCATTTCAAACTTTGCATATTTGGAACAACCAATGAAAACGGGATTGGATAATTATCAGGTCTTGCATGTTGATAAATTTGCCAATTGGATGGCGGATGAAGATTGCCAAGATATTTCTGCTTTAATAGATTTGAAAAAACATTACAGAAGCATCAACATTAAACTTGTAAAATGTGGTGGATTAACACCAGCTATAGAAATGATTTACAAAGCAAAAGAATTAGGGTATAAAATTATGATTGGCTGTATGACCGAATCTAGTGTCGGAATTTCAGCAGGAGCAGCTTTAGCTCCATTTTGTGATTATGCCGATTTGGATGGAGCCAATTTAATCGACAATGATATAGCAAAAGGAAGCGAAATTGTGAATGGTAAAATTCATCTCAGCGAAAGTTATGGATTAGGTATAAAATTGAGGTAAAACATTTTATCTTTAACATCAAAAATAAGAATATAGAACATAGATAATAGAGCATAGAGACTCAGCTCAAGACAAACAGTCTATTCTCTATTTTCTATTCTCGTTTATCTTTTCAAAAATGAGTAAAGTAGTTTTAATCACAGGCGGTTCCTCAGGAATTGGTAAAGCCATAGGCGAGTTTTTATTTCATAAAGGATATACGGTTTACGGAACGAGTCGGAATCCAGAGAAAATTACCAATTCAGTATTTCCTTTAATTGCTTTGGATGTTCGCAGTAGCGAAAGTATTCAGCAGGCAGTTCAAAAAGTAATATCTATTTCTAAACGAATTGATGTGGTAATCAATAATGCTGGCGTTGGGATTACGGGACCAATTGAAGAAACACCAACCGATGAAATGCGAAATAATTTCGAGATCAATTTCTTTGGTCCGATTGAAGTAATCAAAGCAGTTTTGCCAACAATGCGCAAACAAAAATCGGGTTTTATTATCAACATTACTTCTATTGCCGGTTATATGGGTTTGCCTTACAGGGGAATTTATTCGGCATCAAAAGGGGCACTTGAATTGGTTTCGGAAGCGATAAGCATCGAAGTAAAATCTTTCGGAATAAACATTGTCAATATTGCTCCAGGAGAATTTGCAACTGATATTGCAGCAAATCGTTATCATGCGCCAATACTTGAAAATTCGGCATACAAACCGGCTTATGAGAATACGTTAGGTATGATGAATTCGCATATGCATAGCGGTGAAGATCCAAATCATTTTGCCAAAGAAGTATACAATATTATACAGGATAAAAATCCA
>CALQCV020000255.1 GCA_943329165.2 Candidatus Nitrotoga sp. CP45
CCTCAAAAACTGTTTGGCTTGTTGCCGCATCAATTGCCGTTTTAGTGCTTTTGAATTTTACCATTCTTATTACAAAAACAAAAGAAAGAAAAACTTCATCAACTGCTTATTTTGAAAACACCCTAAATAAAAGCAATCAGCTTTATCAATAATCATGGAAAAAACTAAATTATTAACCATCACAGTAATAGGTTTGCTGTTGCTCAACTTATCCACGCTTGCTTTTTTATTAGTAAACGATTCTAGAGGACATAAACGTCCAAATGATACACCAGAAGGAAGACCCAATCCTAGTGAAATTATTATCGAAAGATTACATTTTGATGACAAACAGCAAAAAGAATACGATAAGATTATTCAAGCGCATAAAGGAGAAATTAAAATATTGGATGGAAATATACGTACTGTGAAAAATGAACTATATGCTCATTTAAAACAACCACAAGTTGATGTTAAAATTAAGGATAGTTTGATTGCAGTAATCAACGCTAATCAAAAACAGATTGAACAAACACATTTTAAACATTTTACAGCTATTAAAAAACTATGTCGCAAAGATCAAGAAGAGGATTTTAATGAGTTGACGGAAGATTTGTCCAGAATATTTGCACCAAACAAACCACCAAGACCAGGACATGGCTAAAAAAGGAATACATATTGTTTTCCTTTTTTTCTTTTGCTTTCAGATTAATTCTCAAAGTAAAAGTGATTCGCTTGCCCTAAATTTTAGGTTAGAATTTAACAAACTTCCGTTTGAAGTAAACAAAAAATATGTTTCATCAAAAAAAGATACTTTGACAGTTGAAACCTTTAGATGTTATATTTCAAACATTCAGATTCAGTATGAAGACCAATCTGTCTTTACACAAAAAGGCAGCTATCACCTACTCGATTCAGACAATCCCGATTCCTTTCAATTTCATCTAACCAAAAAGAATGATAAGATAATTTCCAAAGTTACTTTCAATATTGGCATAGACAGTTTAACTAATACTTCCGGAGCAATGGCTGGCGATTTAGATCCTATAAAAGGAATGTATTGGGCTTGGCAAAGCGGTTATATTAATATGAAAATAGAGGGTAAAAGCTCAAGTTGTAAAACCAAAAAGAATGAATTTAATTTTCACATTGGAGGCTATCTTCCACCCTATTATGCCATGCGTACTATGGAATTGATTTATGACAAAAAAGCAAGTCAAATAAATATTGGTATAGACTTATATAATTTCTTTGCTAACCTTAACTTAGCTAAAACTAACAGCGTCATGATACCCGGAACACTAGCTATGGAATTGGCTGATTACAGTAAATCATTATTTTATATAGAATGAGAATACATTGGAAATACTATTCAGTATTAGGATTACTAATCTTAATTAGTTTGGCATTTTCCAATCAATTTATTACGCCTTTATATTTGGAAGTACCAAAAGGTTGGCCTGAACCAAAATATGATTTCAAAAAAAATCTTTTAACAGAAGAAGGATTTCAACTTGGACGACATTTATTTTACGATCCAATATTATCTAGAGACAATACTATTTCTTGTTCAAGTTGTCATTTGCAACAAACAGGATTTACCCATATAGACCATCAATTAAGTCATGGTATAGAAGGAAAAATTGGTACTCGAAATTCAATGGCATTAATCAATTTGGCTTGGAATAAAGACTTTATGTGGGATGGTGGCGTTAATAATCTTGAAGTGCAAGCTATTAATCCGATAACAAATCCAAATGAAATGGATGAAAAATTGGAAAATGTCATTCTAAAATTGCAACAAAGCGACAAATATAAAATTTTGTTTACAAGCGCCTTTGGTGATGACAAAGTAACTAGTCAAAGAATTTTAAAAGCATTGGCTCAATTTACAGTGATGCTAAAATCATCAAATTCAAAATATGATAGAGTACTTCGCAAAGAAGAACAATACAATGAAAGAGAACAGCGGGGTTATGATTTATTCAAAATTAACTGTGCCTCTTGTCATAAAGAGCCATTATTTAAGGACGATAAGTTTGAGAAAAATGGGTTGGCAATAGATACTACTTTAAACGATTTAGGGAGAATTAAAATCACTAATAAAAAAGAAGATTATCTTCGCTTCAAAATTCCTACTTTGCGGAATGTTCAATTTACATTTCCGTATATGCATGATGGGCGATTTAAAACCCTAACCGAAGTAGTGAAACATTACAATTCTTTAGGTAATGATAAAAGTTTACCAAAAGAATTAGCCAAGCCAATGAACTTATCGGATAATGACAGAGTAGATTTGGTATTGTTTTTAAAAACATTAACTGATACAGAATTTCTATTGGATAAACGATTCAGTTTTCCAAAAGAATAAATTTTAAAATACCAACACAAGAATTATAAATTTCTTGCGTCTAAAAACCAAAGTATAAATAAGCACCCTATGAAAAAATCTACAATCACCATATTTTTATTGACTATTTCGTCTTTAATACAAGCTCAATACAATGATATTACAATTCCTCAAGCGTTATATGGTCCAACTTTCAATTTAGATATTCATGAGTCATTTAGACAAATAAAATCTACTGGTAGTGAAACCCTTACGGGTTCTATCAATAATGAGACATTTTGGGGACCTACTTTATTCATTAATAAAGGAGATAATGTGAGTTTTAATGTTACTAATAATTTAAATGAGTCAACAACTTTACATTGGCACGGTATGCACTTGCCAGCAGTAATGGATGGTGGTCCACATCAAGTAATTCCAGCCGGAACTTTATGGCGTCCTTATTGGACAATGACTAATGATGCAGGAACTTATTGGTATCATCCTCATTTGCATGAAACTACTGAAGCCCAAATTACTGCAGGTGTTGGCGGATTAATTATTGTGAAGGATGCTGTTGAGTCAGCTTTGCCATTGCCAAGAAATTATGGCGTTGATGATATTCCTATCATTATGACTAGTAGAAATTTTAGTGGTTCGAATTTCTCTGTAGGAAGAGCTTATGGAGACAATATGTTAACGAATGGAACTTTGAACGGACAAATAACTTTACCTAAACAAGTGGTTCGTTTAAGAATACTAAATGCAGAAATTGAAAGAGGTTATAATTTAGGTATCGTAAATTCTTCGGGTGTAACAAAAACCTTTTATGTAATCGGCAATGATGGTGGCTTATTAAATGCTCCTGTTGCAGTTACCAGATTACCTGTACATGTTGGAGAACGATACGAAATATTAGTCGATTTAAGTGGTGAAACTGTAGGTAGTACATTAGATATAAAAGCATATAATAGCGGTCAATCTAATAGTTTTCCGGGCGGAGAACCAGGTCAAGCCGGTCAATTTGGAAGTTTACTAAACAATACAACTTTTAACGTATTACGAATCAATGTTGGTGCTGCAACATCAACTCCAATTACTACTATAC
>CALQCV020000256.1 GCA_943329165.2 Candidatus Nitrotoga sp. CP45
ATCAATAGAGTGAAGAATTCTTTTCTTATCTAAATCGGAAATCTCGACTTTGTCTATTGCGGTTTTGTGGAATGCAAAAGTCTTATAAGGAGAAAAATCTACTTTTTTGTCATAATCAGAATTTACACTGACTGAAGAGCATGAATCAAGAACAAAGAGTAGGATTAGCGGTAAAATTTTAAGTGTTTTCATAGTTTTTTAAATTTTTAAATTATCGGACATCTTAAATAATTAGATTAATCTTTTTTGCTCGCCAAAATCTACGTAGTCTAAGCAGTCTAAAAATCTAATAACTTTTCATCAACTACATTAGGTATGGTAACTTTTAATAAAGGTTGCGTCGACATAGCTCTTTTTATTGCAAAAATGGCACCTTCATTTCGGGCCCAATTTCTTCTTGAAATTCCGTTATTCACATCCCAGAAAAGCATTGATTCTAAACGTCTTGAGGCGTCCGCAGAACCATCAAGAACCATACCAAAACCACCGTTAATTACTTCGCCCCAACCAACACCTCCGCCATTGTGAATAGAAACCCAAGTCGCTCCTCGAAAGCTGTCGCCAATCACGTTTTGAATTGCCATATCGGCAGTAAAACGAGAACCATCATAGATATTAGAAGTTTCTCTGTATGGCGAATCCGTTCCAGAAACGTCATGATGATCCCGACCTAAAATTACATAACCAATTTCACCTTTTGCAATTGCTTGATTAAAAGCTTCGGCGATTTTAATTCTGCCTTCCGAATCTGCATATAAAATTCGGGCTTGTGATCCCACAACTAATTTATTTTCCTGTGCACCTTTTATCCATTGTATGTTATCCGCCATTTGTTGTTTGATTTCAGAAGGAGAATTTTTCATCATCTCTTCTAAAACATCGCAGGCGATTTTATCGGTTTTGGCTAAGTCTTCCGGATTTCCTGAAGCACAAACCCATCGAAAAGGTCCAAAACCGTAATCAAAACACATCGGTCCCATTATGTCTTGCACATAACTGTTATATTTGAAATCGATATGATTTTCAGCCATTATATCTGCACCCGCGCGGGACGCTTCGAGCAAGAAAGCATTTCCGTAATCGAAGAAATACGTTCCTTTAGTCGTATGTTTATTGATTGCCTCAGCATGCCGACGTAAGGTGCTTTGGACTTCTTCTTTAAATTTTGCCGGATTGTTGGCCATCATTTCATTTGATTCCTCAAAAGAATATCCCATTGGATAATAACCACCTGCCCAAGGATTGTGAAGCGAAGTTTGGTCTGAACCCAAATCGATATGAAGATTTTCCTGATCGAAACGTTCCCATACATCAACCACATTTCCCAAATAGGCAATCGAAACTACTTCTTGATTAGCCAATGCTTTTTGGACTCTCGGGACTAAATCTTCAATATTATCTATAACTTCATTAATCCAACCTTGAGAATGGCGAATATGTGTAATTTTTGGATTGACCTCGGCACAAACAGTCACGCAACCGGCAATATTTCCGGCTTTGGGTTGTGCGCCTGACATTCCCCCTAATCCTGAAGTAACAAATAAACCACCAGTTGGCGATTTCTTTATTTTTCTGAATCCATTTAGAATAGTTATGGTTGTTCCGTGTACGATTCCTTGTGGACCAATATACATATAACTTCCGGCTGTCATTTGTCCGTATTGCGAAACACCCAAAGCATTCATTTTTTCCCAATCATCGGGTTTGGAATAATTTGGAATGACCATTCCGTTGGTTACCACAACTCTTGGGGCGTCTTTATGTGATGGATATAATCCCATTGGGTGACCAGAATACATGGTTAAGGTTTGCTCTTCGGTCATCTCAGAAAGATATTTCATCGTAAGTAGGTACTGCGCCCAGTTTTGAAAAACAGCTCCATTTCCGCCATAGGTAATCAATTCGTGTGGATGTTGCGCTACAGCATAATCCAAATTGTTTTGAATCATAAGCATGATGGCTTTTGCCTGTTCACATTTTCCTGGATATTCTGCAATGGGACGTGCATGCATTTTATAATCTGGACGAAAACGGTACATGTAAATTCGACCGTATTTTTCTAATTCTTCTTTAAATTCAAGAAGTAAAGTAGCGTGATGTTGCGGTTCGAAGTAGCGCAACGCATTTTTTAACGCCAATTTTTTTTCTTCATCCGTGAGGATTTCTTTTCGTTTTGGCGCGTGATTTATTTCGGCTTCGTAAGGTCTTATATTAGGTAAAACGGCTGGAATTCCTTGTAAAATTTGTTCTTGAAAATTCATTGTTATTTGTTTGTAATTTTTAGTTTATGCTTTGTAGTTTGAAACTGCAAACTGCGACTGCAAACTGTTTACTTTTTTATTGTCCCTGTTTTTTTATCAAATCCGAACGGGCAATGACGGCAGCCACTTTTACAGCAATAGCCTCTTTTTAGGTGGTGCTTTTCGGTGAAACATCTGTAACCTTCGGGAGTAACATAATAATCCTCACCTTCAATTAATTTATTTTCATTATTTTGCTCGTTCATAGTTACAAATTTAAAGCAATAAAACAAATGTTTGTAATCGTTTCGAGATATTTAATTCCAAAAGGTTTTCGAGGGATAACTTTGTTTCCGTTTATTGTTGTTTCCGAGTATGATTTGAAACAAAATTCAGTTATAATTAATCATGAAAAAATTCATATTCAGCAACAAATTGAGTTATTGATACTGCCTTTTTTTCTTTGGTGTGGTGTCGAGTTTTTGATTAAATGGATTGTGTATAAAGACAAGAATTTAGCTTACAGAAATATTTCCTTTGAGAAGGAAGCCTATGCAAATGAAATAGAACTTACTTATTTAAAGCAAAGGCATTTTTGGAGTTTTTTGAAATTTATTTAGATTATTTTCATTAAAACACCTAAACATATTGTGATATTTTATCGTTGATAGAAAACTCTACTAGTGATTTAATTTAGCTGTGAATTAAAATAAATTAATTGTAATCAATAGGTTATGATTTTGAAAAGAGATTTTTGTAAATGTAGGAATTAAAGGGTTAACAATGAAAACAACGTTATTTACACTTAGAGTTTTATTTTTCGTAAACTCAGTTGTTGGGCAGTTGTACGTGAAGAATGGTAGCTGTATTTTTGACAAAGGAACTGTAGTTTATGCCAAAGGGAATTTAGAACTTGATATTAACAGTAATTTCTATTTAAGAAATGAATGTCAGTTTTTGCAAGGAACATTGGGAGCTTCTGCTAATAAAGGAATCAGTAACTTTCTTTTTTCAGGAAGGAACCGTAAACAATTTGCTTATAATTATTGGTGCTTTCCAGTTGGTAATGCCCCGGCAGGTTCTGGAAATGAAGATTTTGGTATAACAATGCATAATACTACAAGAACTAATATACTTAGTTATATG
>CALQCV020000257.1 GCA_943329165.2 Candidatus Nitrotoga sp. CP45
ATGCCGTTTTCTTTGGCAAAAATCTCTATAAAAGTGCGTCGGCCTTGGAAGCAGTAGGGAAGATGCATTAAAACGTTTGTCCAGTTTTCATAGAGTTTCCCCGTTTGATTGCTTTCGGATTTATAATGTTCGTAAGCTTCAGTAATTCTATTGATATAGCACTCATTGGAATACTGTCCGTCAAATACAGGTTGCTCTTTATAAACAGCAATTTCATTTTCTAAAACGCCATTCCATTCTGGATTATTTTCGACTTGTAACGCTTTTTCTTTGGTGAAATATCGTCGTGGTTTGAAGAAGTCAAAAACACCTTGAGTTGAAACGCCAACGACGTTTGAAAAACGTAGAATCCTTGGATTGGCAGTGATTAACATCGCAATAGAACCTGCACCTTGCGTATATTCGCCAGTAGAATTCAAATCATATTTGGCGTTGTCGGAAGCAATTACAATGGCTTTTTTTGTCGGGTTCAACCGAATATAATCTATACAATTTTGCAAGGCATCAATCGCACCAATGCAAGCAAAAGTTAGATCGACTACATCGCAATTTCTGAAACTTGCGGCACCAAAAATCATTTCCAAATTCGATAAAACATAAGATGCAACAGGCTTTGAACTGTCAATGCCGCTTTCGGTTCCAACATATATTCTATTGATTTCTGATGGATTTAAATTTTCTTGTTTAATAAGTTTAAGAGCAGCATTTGAAGCCATTGTCACCACATCCTGATGCACATCAAGAAAACTCATTTTATGCAAACCCAATCCTTTAATAAGTTTGTCAGCTTCAATGTTACGATTTTCTGCTAAAGTGGTTATGGGTAAATATAATTGTGGAATATCAAATGCGATACTATCAATGCCTACTTTCATTTCTTAATTTTTTGAGTAACAAAATTAAAAAAGCAGCGCCAATTTGTATTGAAATTAACTTTAAAATTGGTTTATTAAAGACGATTTGTGATAAATTCAATAAAGGCGATATAATTTTTTAGAATTGTGATTTTTATTAAAAATTACTGGGATTTTTAATCTAAAATAGCTGAAAACAAATTGTCTTGTTTAATGTTGCCCGAGTTATAACCCAATAAAAACCAATAAACAAATTGTTTTGAAGTGCTATGTATAAGATTTTATGTAAATTATTGAACACTAATTTATATTTAATTATTTTTTTGAATAGCGATTAAATAGTAATTTTTAAACGTCTAAATTATTAAGAAAACCATTTTAATAAATTTTTGATGGAATTCAATTTTCCTTTATATGGTGCATATCGAATTGGAATATCAAGCCAATTTGCTTTTTTGACAACGGCTTTGTAATGAGTAAAAGTGCTAAAACTCAATTTCCCATGATAGGCACCAATGCCGCTATGTCCAACTCCACCAAAAGGCAATCTTTTGTTGGTAAAATAAATAACAGTATCATTTATACAGCCACCTCCAAAAGAATAATTTTGGATTATTTTTTTTGCGAAAGCTCTGTTATTGCTAAAAACATAAAGCGATAGTGGTTTTTCGTATCTTGAAATAATGGAAGCCAAATCAGCCTCATTTTCAAAAGATAAAATTGGCAGAATTGGTCCAAAAATTTCGTCTTTCATCACCAAACTGTCCAAACTTGGTTCATCAAGTAAAGTGGGAGCAAGGTAAAAATCTTTTCTGTTTATTATTCCGCCGGCAAGAATACTTTCATCTGCTAACATTTCGGTTAATCTGCTCCAGTTTTTTTGATTTATAATTCGAGCAAAATCTGGCGAAGTTTCTGGATTTTCGCCGTAAACGTCGATGATTTCTTTTTTTATTAATTCGATAAATGCTGTTTTTATTTTATTTGAAACCAACAAATAATCGGGTGCAATACAGGTTTGCCCTGCATTTAGGAATTTGCCCCAAACAATTCTTTTGGCTGCCAGTTTTATATTAGCCGTTGCATCAATAATACATGGGTTTTTTCCGCCAAGTTCTAATGTTACCGGTGTTAAGTTTACTGCTGCAGCTTTGGCTACTATTTTTCCAACCGCAACGCTACCGGTAAAGAAAATATAATCCCAGCGTTGTGTTAATAATTCCTGGGAAATTTCAACACCACCTTCAACACATTTTACATGATTTTCATCAAAAGTTTCGCTTATTATTTTTGAAATAATTTTGGAAGTGTTTGGCGTCAGTTCCGAAGGTTTTATGACAATCTCGTTTCCTGCTGCAACGGCTGAAATTAAGGGGCATAATGCCAATTGATACGGATAATTCCATGGCGCTATAATTAATACTTTCCCGTAGGGCTCTTTATAAATATAATCGGTTGAAGGGAAATTTAAAAGAGAAGGCAAAACCATAGTTGGTTTTGCCCATTTATTAATATTTTTAATTGTGTGATTTAGTTCAGAAACGATATAAGCAGTTTCACTTATAACCGCCTCAAAGGCTGGCTTTTTAAAATCATTATAGAGTGCGTTTATGATTTCCTGTTCATGTAACTGAACACAATTCAACAACTTTATTAGTAATTGTTTTCGGTAAGCTATATCTGTCTTAAAATTCATAACTTGTTTGAAATGGAGTAGCAAGTTACGTTTTTAACAATTATAATTCAATTTTATTATTTATAAAAATGCTAGTCGGTATCCAGTATAAATATTAGCTTGTTTTCCATTTGATAATGATGTGATAATTGAATTAGAGCCAAGATAAAAGCCGGCCAATCTAAAACCAAATCCAACATTTGTTCCCGAAATATCTTCAGTAGAAATAGGAATAAACGCTTCAAAGAAGCCTAAGTTTACTCTTGGCGTTACTGATAAAATATTGCGAGTAGTAATTTGTTCGTTACTATCATCGTTTTTCATTTTTTGTTGCAAATAGCCAGTTACATATACTTTCGGAACAATTTTAAAATCAGCATACATCGTAAACAATGTTGGTAAATTTACTTTAAAGTCGGTTTTATTTTGATTATTTATATTGAGATAATTATTATTAAATAGCACATCTTCAACTTCACTCAAATTATTAATGTTTTCAAATAAGCTTAAATCTAAAGGATTACTTGACGGAATAGAAAGTGTGTAATTTGTATTGTAATTATTATCATCTTTAAAAGTCATACTACCAATGTTTCTTATAGCAAGTCCTGCTTTAATTTTATATTTGTCTTTAACATCTTTCCATTGATAGTTAAATCCAATATCTGTAGCAACTCCGTTTAAACCACCAAAAACAGATTTAGTGTAATCATCAAAATTTGAAAAGCTATCTGCAAGATTTCCCGAATAGGCAATATTTAAAGTGGCTGGTTGATCGGTTGTTAAAAAAATACCATTTGAATCTTGCGTTATAGTTGCATTTAAATTACTCAAACCAA
>CALQCV020000258.1 GCA_943329165.2 Candidatus Nitrotoga sp. CP45
AAATTTTTTCAATTCCGAAATTGTCGGCAAAATAACAGATTCACCATTCGGGGTTCGATTTGTGAGAGATTATTATTCTTCCAGAGAAGTTGTTAATGCGACTAAGATTTCCAATGTAAACGATGCGTATCACGCACTTGTAAACGACCCAAAATATGCAGCGCTTTTAGAAAAAGTTCCTGCAAAACATCCTGCACAATTGTATGAAGCGTTTGCTTATGTCTTTGTGTTTTTTATTCTGTTCTTCTTATATTGGAAAACAAAAACTGCTGAAAAGCATGGTTTATTGTTTGGTTATTTCCTAATCCTTCTTTGGTCAGTTCGATTTGTTGTCGAATATGTAAAAGAAAGTCAAGGCGGAATTGAAGAAACTTTCGGATTGCTTTCAACCGGACAATGGTTGAGTATTCCCTTTATATTAGTCGGAATTTATTATTTATTCGTTGCCGAAAAACCGATAGAATAATTTTAAAATTTATAAAATAAAAATCTCAATTAATTAAGATTTTTTTAATCCGCTATACACCCCAAACAGTTCTTCCTAAGAACTCGTGTCTTCACTTTCCGTCAAACCTGTCTTAGCATAATTCCTCCATTTTTCAATGCAGTCTTTCATGTCTTGAGGCAATTCAGTGTCAAAACGCATATATTCTTTGGTTGTTGGATGAATAAATCCAAGTGTTTTAGCGTGTAAGGCCTGCCTTGGTAACGTCTTAAAACAGTTATCTATAAACTGCTTGTATTTGGTAAACGTTGTTCCTTTCAGAATCAAATCGCCACCATAACGTTCATCATTGAATAAGGTGTGTCCAATATATTTCATGTGCACACGTATTTGATGCGTTCTTCCTGTCTCCAATTTGCAGGAAACCAAAGTAACATAACCAAAACGTTCCAAAACCTTATAATGTGTAACCGCATGTTTTCCAATTTCACTATCCGGAAAAACAGCCATTTGCATTCGGTCTTTAACATGTCTTGCTATATTACCTTCTATAGTTCCTTCTTCTTCTTTTACATTTCCCCAAACCAGGGCAATATATTCACGTTCGGTAGTTTTATCTTCAAATTGTTTTGCCAGTTGGGTCATCGCTTGTTCTGTTTTGGCTACGACTAAAAGTCCGGAAGTGTTTTTGTCAATTCGGTGGACCAATCCTGGTCTGTCGCTTGAGTTCTTTGGCAGATTTTCAAAATGAAATGCCAACGCATTAACCAATGTTCCAGTATAATTTCCGTGTCCGGGATGAACAACAAGTCCTGGCGGTTTATTGATTACCAATAATGAATTGTCTTCGTAAACAATATTTAGCGGTATATTTTCGGGAAGTATTAAGTTTTCAAATGGCGGATGTGACAGCATAACACGAACAACATCAAAAGGTTTGACTCTGTAACTCGATTTTACCGGTACATCATTTACCCAAATGTTTCCATCATCGGCGGCTTTCTGAATTTTATTCCGCGTAGCATTGGCAACCAATTGCATCAAAAATTTATCGACACGTAACAACGATTGCCCTTTGTCAGCAACATGTCGGTGGTGTTCAAATAATTCTTCTTCTTCTAATTCGGGAGTATTATCAATATTATTGTCCATTTAATGGAATAATTTCAGTAGAATCTATAGCCGTAGAATCAACAGTTTCTTCATAAGTAATTTTCCCATCACCAAGAACCAAATCAATTTTGGAGGATTTCAAGACTTTATCACCCGCTTTTAATTTCTTTCCGTTCTGAAGCAACTCAAGAACCATGTCTTTTCCTAAATAAGGTTTATAAGTAATTGTTCCTTCTATTAAACCTACAGCTTTTAATGTTGGCACAGCTTGACGATAGGTTTTCTCAATCAAATCGGGCACTGTAACCATCGTATATTTAGAAGCGTTTATTTTGATATAAATCTTTCTACCTTCTTTTACTTTCGCGCCTGCTTTTGGTTCTTGCTCTACAATAGTCAACTTTGGAAAATCAGGTTTGAAATCAACCGTATCAAGAATTATATAATCTAAATCGACAGCACTTAACTTTTCTTCTGCCTGTTCCGCAGAAAGATTAGCCAAATCAGGAACGGTTATTTCCTGCCCGTGATGTGTGGTGTACGTAATCCAATGAAAAAATAAATACGCTATAATGGCAAAAATTGCCATAGCAGCAAGAATTTGGGCAAAAAAAACGCGACTGATTATATACTTTCGTAAACTCATAAAGAATTTTAATTTGCACAAAGATATAAAAAAGATACGCTTCGCTATTAGATTTTTAGACATGCCCTTTGGGCTTTTAGAAACGCTTCGCTATTAGATAATTAGACACGCTCTTCGGGCTCTTAGATACGCTTCGCTATTACATAGTTAGAAATAGCAATAGTCCAATAATCTACAAATCTAAGAGCGAAGCATGTCTAACAATCTAAAAATCTATAGCCAAAGCCGTATCTAACAAAAAAAATGATAATTTTGTTTCACCTAACATCCAATAAAAATGAAAAAAATTGCCATCATCATGGGCGGTTATTCTAGCGAATACAAGATATCGTTGACGAGTGGAAACGTAGTCTATCAAAATTTAGACAAAACAAAATTTACTGGATATCGCATCCATATTTTTAAAGAAAAATGGGTTTATGTTGATGACAATGAAACCGAATTTGCAATCGATAAAAATGACTTTTCGGTTATAATAAACAATGAAAAAATCACTTTCGATTGCGTGTTTAACGCCATTCACGGAACTCCGGGCGAAGATGGGTTAATGCAGGGGTATTTTGATTTATTAGGAATTCCGCAAAACTCCTGCGATTATTATCAAGCGGCATTGACCTTTAATAAGCGTGATTTATTATCGGTTTTAAAACCTTATGGCATAAAATCGGCAACTTCTTATTATTTAAATCTTGGTGATGAAATCAAACAGGATGAAATTCTGGCAAAAGTAGGATTGCCTTGTTTTGTGAAACCAAATAAATCGGGTTCTAGTTTTGGAATTAGTAAAGTAAAAACCAAAGACGAACTTTTGTTTGCAATTGCAAATGCCTATAAAGAAGATAACGAAATAATTATTGAAAGCTTTCTTGATGGAACTGAAGTTTCTGTTGGTGTGATAAACTTTAAAGGAGAAACCGTAGTTTTGCCTATTACCGAAATAGTTTCCGAAAATGATTTCTTTGATTACGAAGCCAAATATCTTGGAAAATCCCAGGAAATAACACCAGCCCGAATTTCTGAAGACACAGCCGAAAAAATTAGAGTTGTTGCCAAAAAGGCCTATACGATTTTAAAAATGAGTGGATTTTCGAGAAGTGAATTTATCATTGTAGACGGAGAACCCTTTATGTTAGAAATGAATACCATTCCGGGACTAACG
>CALQCV020000259.1 GCA_943329165.2 Candidatus Nitrotoga sp. CP45
ACGATATTGGTACAATCAGGAACTTTGAAAGTAGGAGATTATGTATTGGCAGGAAAAAATCACGGAAAAGTAAAGGCCATGCATGATGAAAGAGGGCATACCGTTATGTCTGCCGGACCATCAACACCAATATCTATTTTAGGTTTGGATGGTGCGTCAACTGCCGGTGATAAATTCAACGTATTTGAAGACGAAAGAGAAGCAAAACAAATTGCAACGAAACGTTTACAATTAATGCGTGAGCAATCAGTTAGAACGCAACGTCATATTACCTTGGCGGAGATTGGTCGTCGAATTGCATTAGGTCAATTTAAAGAATTGAACATTATCCTTAAAGGAGACGTGGATGGTTCTGTGGAAGCACTTTCGAGTGAATTCTCAAAATTGTCTACCGATGAAATCCAAATCAATATTATCCATAAAGGCGTTGGAGCCATTACCGAAACTGACGTAATGTTGGCTTCTGCCTCTGATGCAATCATTATCGGATTTAACGTTCGTCCGGCTGGAAATGCCCGTCAAATAGCGCAAAAAGAAGAAATTGATATCAGAAGTTATTCTATTATCTATGATGCTATCAACGACTTGAAAGATGCGATGGAAGGAATGCTTTCTCCGGAAATGAAAGAAGAAGTTACCGGTACGGCAGAAATCAGAGAGATTTTCAAAGTATCTAAAGTGGGAACTATTGCAGGATGTATGGTTACCGATGGTAAAATCTTTAGAAATTCTAAAATCAGAATTATCCGTGAAGGCGTTGTTGTTTTCACAGGCGAATTAGCGACATTGAAACGTTTTAAAGACGATGTAAAAGATGTTGCTAAAGGATACGATTGCGGTATGCAAATTAAGAATTACAACGATATTGAACAACTTGATATTATCGAAGCTTTCCAGGAAGTGGAAGTGAAGAAAAAGATGAAATAATTACCAATGAAAATCCCGAGCAATCGGGATTTTTTTATTTAGATTTGTTTTGAAAGTTTACATTATGAATCAAATGACGCGCAACAAGGTTATAATCGTATTACTATTTATTTGCTTTTCTTCATGCGGAATCAAGACAAGATATTTGCGTGTTGACAGCGGAAAAGTTCCAGTCAAAGGATATGTATTCAAGAATAGCATTTATTTTAACGATACCATTTTTAAGAGTATCAATCGCACTCATTTATATAAATTAAAAGATTCTTACTATTGTGATTCTACTATGAATAAAATTGAGAATAAAAAGAATCAATATTCAAATTGGATTTTAATCTTGCAGTTTTACAAAAATGGCAATATCAGAAGATTTGCAGAAAAATTTAGTTCGCCTGATCCCGAAAAACAAGGAAATAGAGGAATAGTGTATACAAAAAACAAGCAAATTTATATTGATATATGTGAAGCTATTAGTAATAATGTCATGGTTATCAATACGTATAGGATTGACATAAAAGGAGAGGTATTAATTTTAAAATCAGAAAACCCAGGAGCAAGATATGCACCATCTTGTTTCGTTTTTGAAAAGAGTGATAAACTACCTGATGATTGGAATAGTTATAAAGCAGATTGGTAATTTGAAATCCTGCATTACAAACTTATAATAGAAATACTAAAAGCGAAATATTTAATCTTTTGAACTTTCACCATTTTTGGTTATTTTGGCATTGCATGACTTCGCGATTCGGATTTATTTATTCGGTTTAATCAAAAACGCATTCGGATACTTTTTCTTTAAATCGTTGAGGTTTTTTTCGGCTTCAATCCGAGTTTTGTAGTTTCCTACCCAGACTTTATACATTGGCGTGCTGAAAACTATAGTCGCATCAATATTTTGGTTTTCTCTTTTAAAATCGAGCAGTGTTTTTTTTGAGTTTTCGGTATCGCCGTTATAAATTTGAATTTTATAACGGTCATTTATCGTAATGGAACTATTTATTTTTCTTTTTTCGTTAAGCAGTTGCTCAAACTTTGGATCTTGGCTTACACTTACTTTCGCCTCTTGACTAAAGCTTTTCTGAGACATTAACACAACACTTACAATGGCGAAAACTAATTTGATTTCTTTTAAAAAGGTCATAATTGTTTGATTTTTATACAAATGTAAAACTTATAGAATTAAACTGCAGTCAAAACATTATTTAGAATTAATATAAATTGTTATTTAAGATATATTTGAGGTTTTGAGAATAGTTCTTAAGTCGTATTTTTGTGCAAGTTTTTAATAATGCGTCGATTTTTAACTGGAAGCCTTTCAGAAAAAATCATGCCAACATTAGCCGATAATTACTTATTATATGAAAAAAGTGGGTAACCATAATTCGATTTCAAGGAAAATAATCTACAGTTTAGCTTTAATGCTAACTTTCTCCTTCACTTCATTTTCACAAGCAACTCCGAAAGCAGCAGCTACACCAGCAACTGCAACCGCCACGGCAGCACCAGCTGCAGCAGCTGGAGGCGACGCTGTAGCTGGAAAAGCATTGTTTAACGCTAATTGTGCAGCTTGTCACAACCTTGATAGGAAAATGACAGGCCCGGCACTTAGAGGTGTTACAGGACGTCACGCCAGAGAATGGTTTTATCCTTGGATTGCCAATAGCTCTGCCCTAATTAAGTCAGGTGATGCTGATGCCGTTAAAATATTTAATGAATATAACAAGTCAGTAATGACTGCTTTTCCTCAATTGTCTAAGCAAGATGTAGATAATATCCTAGCATACACAGATGAGCCAAAACCTGAAGCGCCAAAAGGATTAACTACTACTGATGGTGGTGGATTAAAATCAGATAGCACTGGCGGAATTTCAAACGACCTTGTTCTTGTTGCTTTATGCTTAGTGTTATTTATGTTGGTTATCATGTTGTTCTTTGTAAACAATGTGTTGACAAAGGTTGCCAAAGCAAATGGTATTGAAGTTGCCAAAAAAGAAAAAGGCTTGCCAATTTGGAAAGCGTTTGCTAGAAACCAATTTTTGGTTTTAGTTTCTTCTATATTCTTATTATTAGCAAGTGGATATTTTGTTTATGGATACTTAATGCAAATAGGTGTTGATCAGGATTACGCACCAATTCAACCAATTCATTACTCTCATAGAATTCACGCTGGAAGCAACGGTATCGAATGTAAATACTGTCACTCTTCCGCTAGAGTAAGTAAACATGCTGGAATTCCGTCCTTGAATGTATGTATGAATTGTCATAAAAGTATTGCTGAAGTTTCGGATACAACTGCAACACCAGAATATTCTAAAGCATTCTATGATGGAGAAATTAAAAAATTATACAACGCCGTTGGTTGGG
>CALQCV020000260.1 GCA_943329165.2 Candidatus Nitrotoga sp. CP45
AGCACTTCTGAATTTTCAGGTTCATTGGTTTTTGGCACTACTTTTAATCCAAATATATCTACTACTAGTTCTGGTCAAATTTATTTGATACAAGGTAGTTTTGTTTCGGACGGGTTGATAGATAGTGGTCAGGCCAATTATATACTTTCAGGAACATTGTTGCACGGTTTAACCAACGCAATAGCTTGGGTAACTTTGTCAACAGCATGTAGCGGATTGACAACTCGCGAATCAAGGCTACCTGCTTCATTAACCTGTTTTAATGTTGAAAATAGTGCATCTGGTAATATCAGTGGTTTTTATCAAAATGATAAACAGCATGGTATTGCCTCTATCAGACAAATAATCAAAGCGGTCGGCAATGTGGCTTCAAATTGGACATTAGGAAGTGGAAGATATACCAAAGACCCAACCTTGTCATCAACAACTCGTGCAGCAAAAACATTTGAGGTAGGGCCAAGTAATCCTGTTGGCTCGTGGGTTGGCGATGTTAGTGGCGATAGCACAAACTGGTTTAATTGTGGCAATTGGGAAGGGTTGAAGGTTCCTGATAGCACAACTGATGTTGAATTAAATAGTACTTCATTAAGTAACGCGGTAATTGATTTTAATGCTACTTATTCTGATAATTTCATTGATATTGCAAGCTGCAAAAATTTAAGTATTACCACAGGAAAAGTTCAAGTTGATGCTAGTAGTACTAACATTCTTGAAGTGAATGGTAATCTTAGTATAAGCGCTTCAGGAACCTTAGATATGGATGATGGTACCGCTGCTGCTGATGGAATTATCAAGTTAAAAGGCAATTGGACAAATAGTGTTGGTGATGCCGCTTTTTCTGAAGGCAATGGCACGGTAGAATTTGTTGGAACAACACCTCAGTTGATTAGTAGTGTTGCCACAGAAGGGACAGAGATTTTTTATAATGTAGTGTTAGATAATAATTTTGATACAGGCGTTTCTAACGATTTAATAGCTTCAGGCGATTTAACCATTAAGTCTGGAAGAACTGTAAATATTGATTCAAACGGTTATATCAAAGCGTATAAGGCACTTAATCATAGTGGTGATTTGACCATTCAAAGTAATGGTCAATTGATTCAGGTGGATGATACGGATACTAACACTGGGGATTATTCGGGAACAAAGTTTACCGTAAAAAGAGCTTACACGGCTAAAGATATTGACTATGTTTATTGGAGTGCACCAACCAAATTGTTTGCCGTTGCTAATATACCAAGTGGATATAGATATGAATGGGATCCGGTTTTTCCAAATACAAACGGAACTTTTGGAAATTGGTTAGCTCCTTCAACTACTACTATGACTCTTGGAAAAGGATATATAGCAAGAACTTTTAACGGTTCAAGTACTCCAGCAACCAATACCTTTACTTTTAGAGGACAACCTAATAATGGCACTATTACAGTTCCTATATCTAGAGGGATTTACTATGGTGATGGTATTACTACAGGTTTAAATTACACTGTTCCGTCTAGTCCTAATCCTGTAACAGTAACTCGTTGGGACGATAACTGGAACTTAGTAGGTAATCCATATCCGTCAGCAATTAATTCCTTTACGTTTTTATCTGCTAATACGGATATTGAAGGTTTCGTCTATTTATGGTCACACAATACTGCTCCAAGTACGGCTATAACAGATCCGTTTTATAGTGATTTTCTTAGTAATTACACAAGTGCCGATTATATTAAATACAATGGCACAGGAACCGATAGTGGGCCAACAGGGTTTAATGGTATGATTGCTTCAGGGCAAGGTTTTTTTGTATTGATGAAGGATGGCGCGACGGGAAATAGTTCTGTTAACTTCAATAACAGTATGCGAAGAAATACAGCGACTAATGCTTCCTACGACAATACACAATTTTACAAAAATTCAACAGTAGAACAGACCGTTATTGGTGAGGAAGAAAAAAGTCGTATTTGGTTAGACATTGTTTCGCCACAAAATGCAGTAAAGAGAACCTTAATTGGATATATTGAAACTGCATCTAACGAAAAAGACAGAATGTTTGATGCGGTAACAAAACCAAATAGTTTGGACATTTATTCATTTATTGATAATGATGCGGCACAAGAATATTCCATTCAAGGAAGAGCATTACCTTTTTCCAATTCGGATTTTGTAGCTTTAGGGGTGAAAGTTGGAGTAGCAGGCAATTATAAAATAGCTATTAGTGCTGTAGATGGCTTGTTTGAACTTGGACAACCTATATTTTTAGAAGATAAATCATTGAATATTATTCACGATTTAAGACAAAGCCCTTACAGTTTCGATGCTGGTTCGGGAATATTTAATGACCGATTTGTGTTGAGGTATACAAATGCTACTTTGGATAACCCCAATTTCGAAACATTAAACAATAGCGTTGTTGTTTCTGCCAATCATGGTGAATTCAAAATAAAATCATTCATCGAAAACATACAAGAAGTAATAGTTTATGACATACTGGGCAGACAATTATTTGAAGCCAAAGGAATCAATAATACTAATTTTGTAACGTCTAATACTACGATGAGCCAACAAACATTAATTGTGAAAATTAAGTTGGAAAATGGAGTATCGATTTCAAGAAAAATTATTCTGTAAAAGAACATAGAATAAAGAGAAAACCTGCAGGCAGGCAGGGGACAAAGAATAAAAAACGGTCTCGTTACTAATAGCGGGACCGTTTTTTTTATTGGTCTCAAAAATAGTTAAAACTATGCACTTTAGTGCATTTTGCTTTCAGCTTCTAAAAAGTTTGACACAAATTACGCAAATTTTCACAAATTAATTTGTGCTAATTTGTGCTAATTTGTGTTGATAAATTAAGTTTTACAAATTTAGCAGACTTTTAGTCTGCCAACCAAACCTATGGACTTCAAGTCAATAGTGGTTTAGTTCAGAATTAAAAAAAAAAGGAGGTAATATTACTTTCCTTTTGTTGATGCTTCCAAATTTCTTTCAATCGCATGCCCTGGTCGAGACCATTTTGGTTTTTCTCCCAAAGCTTGATATTGCGAATCTGCCGCTTCTACCGTTGTAGGTTGCATGATCTTTACAAATGGTTTTTGAGCAACTAATCCAAGTGTTTCAAACATTTTCATGTCTTCATTTACATCCGGATTAGGCGTAGTTAATAATTTATCTCCAGCAAAAATCGAATTCGCGCCAGCAAAGAAACACATGGCTTGTCCTTCGCGAGACATTTCCATTCTTCCTGCAGAAAGCCGTACTTGAGTTTCTGGCATTACTATTCGAGTAGTAGCTAC
>CALQCV020000261.1 GCA_943329165.2 Candidatus Nitrotoga sp. CP45
CTTTCACGGTAAATCAATTGGGATTTCCGGCAAAACAGTTGGGGAAGTTTGCTTCAATACCGGAATGACAGGTTATCAGGAAATCTTCACCGACCCGTCGTATTTCGGGCAAATCATGGTAGCGACCAATCCACATATCGGAAACTACGGAGTAAATGCGAACGAAGTAGAATCTTCCAACATCATGATTTCAGGATTGGTTTGTAAAAACTTCAGCTTTAACCACTCTCGTCCCGATTCTGAAAGTAACTTGTATGATTATTTCTCAACCCAAAATCTAATTTGCATTTCCGATGTTGATACAAGAGCGTTGGTGAGTTATATACGTGACCATGGAGCACAAAATGCCGTAATCTGCACAGACGGCACTTCAGTTTCTGAATTGAAAGAACAATTAGCTAAAGTTCCAGATATGAAAGGATTGGAATTGGCGTCTAAAGTTTCTGCAACTAAACCTTACTTTTTCGGGAACGAAAATGCAGCATATAAAATTTCAGCTTTAGATTTAGGAATCAAAAGAAACATCTTAAGGAATCTAGCCAAAAGAGATTGTTACATTAAAGTATTTCCATACAATGCCACATTTGACGAAATGAAATCCTTTAATCCAGATGGATATTTCCTTTCAAATGGCCCAGGCGACCCGGAACCATTAGAAGGAGTTATTGGTGTAGCCCAACAATTGATTGCATCTGACGTACCGGTTTTCGGAATTTGTTTAGGGCATCAAATTATCGGTTTGGCAAACGGAGTTTCTACTTATAAGATGTTTAACGGTCACCGAGGAATAAATCATCCTGTAATGAACGTCCTGACAGGAAAAGGAGAAATCACTTCGCAAAACCACGGATTTGCAGTCGAAAGATCAGCACTTGAAAAACATCCCGATTTAGAAATTACACATTATCACATCAACGATAATACGGTAGCCGGAATGCGAATGAAATCCAAAAATGTTTTTTCAGTGCAATACCATCCTGAAGCAAGTCCGGGACCACATGATTCATCCTATCTTTTTGATGATTTTATTACCAATATCAAAAAGGCGAAAAGCCTACTCGAAGTATAACTTTTCGCCTTTTAATGCTAAACTGTATTTACTGGAATTAATTGTTAGTAGCGTATTTGTGATAAAGACTATCAAATTGACTATTGTTTTTTAGGAAAGCACTATTCGTAGTCAGCCAGCTATCATACATTTTATCTTTGGTAATTTGAATATTGTTAAAAACTACGTAAAAAAGATTCTTTTTTGTATTGTAGCTTTTAACAGTATTATTGTAAGCTACAATACTTTCGCTTGTTTCAGGTTTTTTCGAGTTTTTTAATGTTTGCAGTGCATGGTATTCATCAATATACGCATTAAATAATTCACTCAATTTTCCTCTTTGTCCAGCTATATAATTAGCATACTCAATGTTCGCATCATTAAGGGAAGTGTCTTTATATTCGCTTTTATATTCGCTAGTTTTCAACATAATTTCCTCATGTGTAAACATAATCATGTTCAAACAATCTGAAAACCCTTTTTTATCTTTTGCATTTATTACATAAGTAAGTTTTTCATCTATAACATTCATTTTGTAAAATAATATGTTTTGATAGGCATTGTATTCTAATATATTTTTGGACTTGTTGTTTTTTAAATGCAATTTATAACACAAAGCAAAACTTCTTTTATCTTGTTCGTATTTTTTAAGTTCTTGATAATAAGCAATAAGATGCCTTTCTTTAGTAGCAAGGTTTTCAACTATTTCAGTTAGTGATAAAGCGCTTTGGTAATCATAATCATTTAAAACAAGACTGCCGTTTTTAAGACAGTCAATTGTTCTTTGATTCAATTTTATAAAACTGTCTCTCAATAAAGTATTACCTTCAAATCCTTTATTGTTTGTTTTTAGAGTTATATTGATGCTTTCTAATTTTTCGATAATCCTGATGGCCGTAACTTTAGTTCGTGAATACAATTGTGATTCAACTATGGAAACAGAATAATCCATCAGGGATTTTTTAACGAATAATTCATTTTTTGCAAAATCATCCATATAAGCTTCTATGGTTCGGTAATTTTGAGAGTATGAAATTGCTGGTAAAAGACCAACCAATAGAAAGAAGCAAACTTGAATCAAAAGATTGCTTTTTGGGCTGTTTTGAATAGTAGGTTTTTTCATCACGCAAAAGCTTTATTTTTTTTCGTAAAATTACCTCTAAAATAAAAGGTAGCTGTTACACAATACCTATTTAGAATTACATAATTATCATTTTCACATGCAGTTCAACGATTCGAGGAAGCTAAAACGATTGCGTTTATAAGTTATGCAAAAAATTGTCCCTCTGTTTTTTAAAATTCCTAAATTTGCCTAATCTGTTTTTAAAATTTAAATAAATAAAAAAATGAGTATAATCATCAAAGTCCACGCAAGACAAATTCTTGACTCAAGAGGAAATCCAACAATAGAAGTAGATGTAGTAACTGAAAATGGCGTTTTAGGTCGAGCTGCCGTTCCATCTGGCGCTTCTACTGGTGAGCATGAAGCGGTTGAATTACGCGATGGAGGAAAAGCCTATATGGGTAAAGGAGTTTCAAAAGCAGTACACAATGTGAATGCTATTATCGCTCCAGAGTTATTGGGTGTTTCTGTATTTGAACAAAATCATATCGACCACTTGATGATTGAACTGGACGCAACTCCAAACAAGTCAAATCTTGGTGCTAATGCTATTTTGGGTGTTTCTTTAGCCACGGCCAAAGCAGCAGCAAATGAATTAGGTTTACCTTTATATAGATACGTTGGCGGTGTTTCTGCTAACACCTTACCAGTTCCGATGATGAACATCATTAATGGTGGTTCTCACTCTGATGCACCGATTGCATTTCAGGAATTTATGATTATGCCAGTAAAAGCAACATCGTTTACACATGCGATGCAAATGGGAACAGAGATTTTCCATAACCTGAAAAAAGTATTACACGATAGAAATCTATCAACCGCAGTTGGTGACGAAGGTGGATTTGCTCCAAACTTAGCTGGCGGAACCGAAGATGCGCTAGATACCATTAAAAAAGCAGTAGAAAATGCAGGTTATAAATTTGGTGACGAAGTTATGATTGCCTTAGACTGTGCCGCTTCTGAGTTTTATGTAGACGGAAAATACGATTACACAAAATTTGAAGGAGCAACCGGAAAAATAAGAACCTCAAGAGAACAAGCAGAATATCTAGCTTCATTAGCAACTAATTATCCTATCATTTCTATCGAAGACGGAATGTACGA
>CALQCV020000262.1 GCA_943329165.2 Candidatus Nitrotoga sp. CP45
CTCCTTCCCCTTTTGGGAAGGCTGGGATGGAGCTTCCAAAAGGAGTTGTAGTAGTAACCATGCCTCGTCTAAGCGACACCATGACTGAAGGAACTGTGGCAACATGGTTGAAAAAAGTAGGTGACAAAGTAAAAGAAGGCGATATCCTTGCTGAAATCGAAACTGATAAAGCGACTATGGAATTTGAATCTTTCAATGCCGGTACTTTATTATTCATCGGAATTACTGAAGGACAATCGGCACCAGTGGACAGCGTACTAGCCATCATAGGACCTGCGGGAACAGATATTACTGGCATAGCCGAAAATTATAAAAAAGGTGGAACCACTCCAATTAAGGAAGTTGTTGAAAGTGCTAAGGAAACTTCTAACACTTCTTCCAACTCCGAGCTCCCAGCTTCCAACTCTTCAGATAGAATCTTTGCTTCTCCATTAGCAAAACAAATTGCTAAGGACAAAGGAATTAATCTTTCTCAAGTGAAAGGTTCAGGAGAAAACGGCCGTATCACGAAAAGTGATGTGGAGAACTTTACACCAACTGCTGCTCCACAAGCTGCTCCAACTTCTGCTTCAAGCACAATCGAAGCACCACAAGCCGTTGCAAAACCCTATGTTCCGGCAGGACAAATTGCAACAGAAGAAATCAAAAATTCGCAAATGCGTAAAATCATTGCGAAACGTTTAGCTGAATCATTGTTTACGGCACCACATTACAACTTAGTAATTGAAGTAACAATGGACGAAGCAATGAAATCTAGAGCTGTAATTAATAGCGTTCCGGATACCAAAGTATCTTTCAATGATATGGTAATTAAAGCCAGTGCCATGGCGTTGAAAAAACATCCGAAAATCAATTCACAATGGTCAGCAGATGCAATTACCATCAACTACCACGTAAATATTGGTGTTGCTGTAGCAGTTGAAGACGGATTGGTTGTACCTGTATTGCCATTTACAGACGGCATGAGTTTATCTCAAATTGGCGCAAGCGTTAGAGATCTTGCCGGTAGAGCAAAAAGCAAAAAATTATTGCCTTCAGAAATGGAAGGAAGTACTTTTACTATTTCTAATCTTGGAATGTTTGGTATTACCGAATTCAACTCCATCATCAACCAACCGAATTCTGCTATCTTATCCGTTGGTGCAATTGTGGAAAAACCAGTGGTTAAAAATGGACAAATTGTAGTTGGAAACACCATGATGCTATCATTAGCTTGTGATCACAGAACTATTGACGGAGCAACTGGAGCTCAATTCCTTCAGACATTAAAACAGTATATCGAAAACCCAGTAACGATGTTGGCATAAGTCAATTCTCTTTGTTAATAAATCCCGCTTTAGCTTCGCTCCGTTCGGCTCCGCCTCGGGTGAAATTTTAGAACGGGATTTTTTTATGTGTTTTCAAACTTTGCGTCTCAGCGACTTTGCGCGAAAAAAATAATCTCACGCAAAGTCTCAAAGACGCACAGAAATGAAGTAGCTTCAAAATTTACTCCATATTTTTATTACTTTTAAAATCCATAAAATATCGAAAATGAAAAAAACCTATTTCCTAATACTATTAATAGTAACATTTGCCTGCCAGAAAAAAGGATCAACTCCACAAAACCAAATAGTAAAGGATGCCCATTCCTTTTCAAATCCATCTGAAGCAATTGTCAAACATTTGGATTTAGATATCAAAGTCGATTTCGGCACTCAAACTATTTCTGGAAAAGCTTCCTGGCAAATTGATAATATTACCAAAGGAAACGAAATCATCTTTGATGAAAACACTTTGAATATTACCAAAGTGACTTTGGGCGATGACGAAAAAGAAACCAAATTCGAATTAGGTGCCGCAATTGAGCTCCACGGAAAACCACTTCATATAACTATAGAACCGAATACTACCAAAGTCAACATTTACTATAACACAACCAAAGATGGTGTAGCGCTACAGTGGTTAAAACCGGAACAAACCGCCGACAAAAAGAAACCGTTTGTGTTTTCGCAAGGACAAAGCATTTGGTCACGCACCTGGATTCCTTGCCAAGATTCACCAAGCGTTCGCTTTACATATAATGCGCAAGTTACCGTTCCAAAAGATCTATTGGCACTAATGAGCGCCGTGAATCCGCAACAGAAAAACGATACCGGAGTGTATACTTTTAAACAAAATAAACCCATTCCATCCTATTTAATGGCGATTGCCGTTGGCGATGTCGAATTCAAATCAATTGACAACAGAACCGGTGTTTATGTCGAACACTCACAAATTAACAAAGCCAAATGGGAATTTGCCAAACTCGGCGACATGGTCAACGCCGCAGAAAAACTATTTGGCTCCTATCGTTGGGGCAGATATGATGTGATTGTACTGCCACCAAGTTTCCCCTTTGGCGGAATGGAAAATCCAAACTTAACGTTCCTTACGCCTACCGTTTTAGCCGGCGATCGTTCGTTGACCAGTTTATTGGCGCATGAATTGGGTCACAGTTGGAGTGGAAACCTGGTAACCAATGCCTCTTGGGATGAAACCTGGCTCAACGAAGGGTTTACAACGTATGTTGAACACCGAATTGGAGAAGAAGTATTCGGCGTAAACGAAGCCAAAATGCAAGATGTCTTAAGCCGAAAAGTATTGCAAAATAATTTGGAGGAACTAGGAATTGACAGCCCTGATACACGTCTGAAAATTGATCTTTCTGGAAAAAACCCGGATGACGGACTAAGTGACATCCCATATGAAAAAGGCTATGCGCTTTTACAGACTATTGAAACTGCTGTAGGCCGTGAAAAATTTGATGTATTCCTTACCAACTATTTCAATGATCACGCATTCCAATCGATAACTACGGAAGCGTTTCTTGCCTATTTCAATAAAAACCTAGTCAAAGGCGATAAAGCTTTAGCAGACAAAATAAAATTAAACGACTGGATTTTTAAACCTGGAATTCCATCCAATATAATTACTCCTCTATCAGAAGATTTCAACGCGATTGACCTTGTCCAAAAGACATGGAGAAAAACCGGTACTAAAGGATTAAGCCAAAAGATAAAATCAACCAACGAAAAACAACATTTCATCGATTACTTACCAAAAGATTTGACCGCAATGGAAATGACAGCCATCGACAAAGAATTTAACTTTACCAATGGCGGGAATTTTGTGGTTAAACGCCAATGGTTTATTATTGCAATTCAGCATCAGTATAAATTTGCCTATCCTGCCATTGAACAATACCTGACCTCCTATAGCCGAACCTATTCCTTAACGCCGTTATACA
>CALQCV020000263.1 GCA_943329165.2 Candidatus Nitrotoga sp. CP45
ATAAATTTAAATCTAGAAAAACCATACGCAGCAAGAAAACCAGAGAAGGTTAAAGCATCCGATATGATGAAAAACCACATCATCAATTTGCCATAATTTGCTCCCATCGGCTCATTTCCGCCGCTCCAAGTATTTTCAGTTTTATTTCCAGTAGTAACCGTAGCTCCCATAAAAGTGATAAGTTAAAAAGTTCTCAAATTTAGATTTTTTTTCTTATTTAAAGAAATATAAAAACAAAAACAAACAAATCCATAAGAAATCAAGAAAGTGCCAATAAATTGCACCTAGCTCAATGCCAAGTGTTTGACTTGAATTGTATTTTTGTTTAAAATGATTATAAATTATGATTAAAAGACAAATTAATCCACCAGCAAGATGTAACAAGTGAACAGTCGCAATTACGTACAGAAAAGTCGTTGCAATATTACTCTCTGGACCCGTAAAAAAATAGCCACTATCCGTCAATTGCCCGAAGCCTTTTAATTGAAAAAATACAAATGAAATTCCCAAGGCTAATGTTAGTAAAAGGAAATTCGTTGTAAGCTTTCGATTGTCTTTTTGGATGGCTTTTTTGGCCAAATGAAAAGTAACGCTACACAAAAGAATGGCAATTGTACTAAAGTAAAAAGCAGTTGGTAAGTGAAAATCTTTCATCCAATCTTCTCTCGATTTACTTACCACAAACGCACTCACTATTCCGGCAAACATCATCGTCATGCTTCCCATGGCAAATAACAACAATAGTTTAGATGATCTTGCATTTCTTTCTTTATGTTCTTGGGCAGTCATTGTCATAAGTAAAACTATCTTAAAAATTTATCAATAATATAAACTAATTGCAGCAAGGATATATAAGAAACACTCACCAGCATTAAAGTTCGTGCTGCTTTGGAAGTTCTTTCCTGATATAATTTCACCGCATAAAAAATCATCCAAAGACCAAGCAAAAATACGATTCCAGCAGCTATTGGCGAAAGAAACAACCTTCCCGTATAACCCAAGCACGGCATCATTGAAGCGACTAACAACCATATGCTATACAATATCGTCTGCAAGGCAGTTGATGTATCTTTTTTTCCGGTTGGCAACATGAAGAAACCTGCTTTTTCATAGTCTTCAAACAAGAACCAACCAATAGCCCAAAAATGTGGAAACTGCCAAAAGAATTGTATCAAAAAAAGTGTTCCTGCTTCAATACCAAAATTATTCGTCGCCGCAACCCAACCCAGCATAAAAGGAATCGCGCCGGGAAATGCTCCCACAAAAACCGAAAGCGGTGTGTATTGTTTTAACGGTGTATAAACACTCGTATATAAAAAAATAGAAATCGCACCAAACATGGCCGACTTCGGATTAATATTATATAATAAAATCAATCCAATAATTGTTAGTAAACTGGCAATAAACAGCGCTTTGTTTGGAGACATTCTTCCCGAAGCTACCGGACGGTTTTTAGTTCTGTCCATCAAGGCATCAAGATCTTTTTCTATTACTTGGTTAAACGCATTAGAAGCCCCAACCATGCAATAACCACCAACGGCTAACATCAATAAGGTGGTGACTTTTAAATCATGAAAGTCAAGTACTCCAAGCAAATATCCGGCAATAGAAGAAAATACCACACTAACAGCTAAACCTGCTTTGGTGATTTCTTTAAAATCAATCGTAATTTGTTTGAAGGAAAATGTAGAAGTGGTAGCGTTCATCAATGATTTAAAAACTGCCGCAAAGGTACTTTATAGAAAACGATTTGACAAAAAAACAATTCATAAAATTTACCTCAAAAGAATTGCTCAAAATCTAACGAAATGAATGTTTTTGTCGACCTGATTTATATCCCGCATATTAGTGCCATCTTACTATTATTGGACATTTGCATTCATCAGAAGCTATTACTATATAAAACTTTTATAGTGATTGGAATATGTTGGAATATTTAAGTTTTATTATGGTGCTTTACACTATATTGTTGTAAATAAATATTTGTTAGTTTCGAAAATTAGTATCATTTTTATCAAAATATTATTTTACAACCATGCAAAAAAATTATAATTCCGATAAAACAAATTCATTAAAACATGTGCTTTTCGGCAGTTTAATTGGCACCACTATTGAGTTTTTCGATTTTTATATTTATGCCAATGCTGCTGTTTTGGTCTTTCCACAATTATTTTTTCCTGGATCAAGTCCTACTATTTCTACGATAGAATCTTTAGCAACTTTTTCAATCGCTTTTTTTGCACGTCCCATCGGCTCTGTTATTTTTGGCCATTATGGTGATAAAATCGGAAGAAAAACCACTTTGGTTGTTGCTTTATTAACAATGGGTATTTCGACTGTTGCCATAGGGTTTTTACCGACTTACGAAAGCATAGGGATTGCCGCTCCTTTATTATTGATGCTTTTCAGATTTGGTCAAGGATTGGGACTTGGCGGTGAATGGGGTGGAGCTGTTTTGTTGGCAATTGAAAATGCTCCTGAGGGAAAACGCGCTTGGTACGGGATGTTCCCTCAATTAGGAGCTCCAATAGGTTTGTTACTTTCTGGTGGCACTTTCCTTTTATTAAGTGACACATTAACAAATAAGCAATTCTTTGATTATGGATGGAGAATTCCTTTTATTGCAAGTGCTGCTTTAGTCTTGGTTGGATTTTACATCAGATTGAAAATCAACGAAACGCCTTCTTTTATTACATCTTTGGAAACCAAAAAGAGTGTAAAAATTCCCACGATAGAACTTTTAAAATCGTACAAAAGAGAACTTGTTTTTGGAACTTTATCCGCAGTAGCCACTTTTGTAACTTTTTATTTTATGACTGTTTTTACACTAAGTTGGTCTACAACAGATTTAGGATATTCAAGACATGATTTGCTTATTATGCAACTTTTCTCCGTTTTGTTTTTTGGAATATCAATCCCTATTTCTGCTCTTTTAGCAGATAGATTTGGTCGAAAATATGTGTTAATGGTTATTTCTGCCATCATTGCTGTTTTTGGATTGATTTTTTCTTTCTTTCTGGTTTCTGGAAATGAAAATTTACTAACGCTATTTTTATGTTTAGGAATGACATTGATGGGACTGACTTATGGTCCTTTGGGCACTTTCCTTTCTGAATTGTTTCCAACAGAAGTTCGCTATTCAGGCGCTTCGCTTACCTTCAATTTTGCCGGAATAATAGGTGCTGCTTTTGCTCCTATGATTGCCATTTGGATTGCCAAAAATTACGGAATTCACTTTGTTGGGTATTATTTATCTGTTGCTGCCAT
>CALQCV020000264.1 GCA_943329165.2 Candidatus Nitrotoga sp. CP45
TCGAGTCTTTAGCGAATTAAAGAAAAAAAATGTGACCCGACTGGGGCTCGAACCCAGGACCCCATCATTAAAAGTGATGTGCTCTACCAACTGAGCTATCGAGTCTTTTTTCTTTTCATGAATGCTTCACTGGCGTCTATTTTCGTAGCATTTCAGTGATTTGCCTTGCGGCTTAATTGCGGGTGCAAATATAAGACCTTATTATTTATATTTCAAAGCAATTTTATTATAAATTTGCCTTTTTTTGACAAAGGGTGTTAACGTCTTAATATATAAGGTTTTATTGTAATGAAGAAAGTTATTTTGGTTGGTTATATGGCTGTTGGTAAGACCACAATCGCGCAGTTACTATCGAAACAAATAGGGCTTAAATATGTAGACTTAGACAATTTAATTGAAGAAAAAACCACTTTAAGTATTAGTGAACTCTTTACACTAAAAGGTGAAATTTTCTTTAGAAGAATGGAACATGAAATTTTCAAAGAAATTACAGCCAATGAAGAAAGTTTAATTATCAGTACCGGAGGAGGAACACCTTGTTATGCTGATAATCATTTACTTCTCAATGGAAAAAATTGTATTTCCATTTACTTAAATGCTTCCATACCTGTTATCATAGAAAGACTTATCTCAGAAAAGAAAACAAGACCGCTAGTTGCCAATCAATCCGAAGAAGAATTAAAAGAATTTGTCGCTAAGCACTTATTTGAAAGAAGTTATTTTTATAACCAAGCCACTTTTAAGGTAAATATCGACCATAAAACGCCAGCTGTAATAGTTGCAGAAATACTTCAGCTTTTAGACTAAATAAGCGTAATTATTTTTGCCTTCAAAAACAACATGTACATGCTCTTTTAATGAAGTAGATAGTGAGATTCCTTTGAAGTCAGCTTTAACCGGAAATTTTTTGTGATTTCGATCAACTAAAACAGCTGTTTTGATTTTTTTTACTGGCATTTCTAAAAAATGTTTAACACCATATATCAGTGTGGTACCTGAGTTTAATACGTCATCGACCAAGACGATACTTTTATTGGTATATATTTCCTTTGGAATTGAAGTGGTGATTGGGTTGAATGGATTGTGTTTATCGATATTGACTTCACACAACGTTACTTTGATATCTGAAATTTCTATTAATACGGTTGCTATTTTTTCTCCTAAAATAAAACCATTATTAGCAATGCCAGCCAAAACTATTTCACCATCATTTACAAAAGTCTCCACTATTTGATAAGCAATACGTCTTATTTTATGTTCAATTTCTTGATGATTAAGAATTATATTATGGCTCATATATATACTTTTTTTCAAAGGTAAAAATAGATTTATTAATTCGTTGCATTGTTTTTTATTATTTTGTTGTTGTAGTTATTTTGTACTCATTTTTGATTATTCATAACCCTTTGTGAGTGCTTAGTTTTGCTATTTAAGTACTAGTAATTTGTCACACTGAAATTGTCGCAGTGTCGCTAGTTTTTTTCATACAAATCAGATTGATATTTTTTTCTATTTGAGTTTAATTTTTAATCAAAAATATCATTTCCTACCTAATTTTGATTAGTAACTCCCAACGGGTTAATTTATAGTAAACTAGTAGCATATTTTAACATAACTTTTTGTCAATATTTGTTCTTAAGTGATGGCATTTTGTTATTTTAGCCTTTTATTTATTGAAAAATTTACAATAAATTAACCTAGCTTTTTGGATAACACTTAATTTTTGTACGTAATATATTATTATTATATGTAATAAATGCGTTTAAACCTATGATTTTAACAGTTTATCGAGAAGTATTTTTTTTGGTGTAAATTGTTAAACAAATCATTTTATAATTTAATTTTAAGCCTTAGCAAAGAATACTGTCTTTATAAAAACATTGTCCTGTTAAAGTGTCAATTTTATAAAAAATTAACTATGAAAAAAAACATACTTACCACCCCAAGTAATATGAATAATACATTGCAACCAAAATCATTAGGGTTTTTATTTGCCGTTATACTGGTTTTAGTTTTTGGAGTTACGAGTAAAATTAATGCGCAGTGTATTGGGCCTTATCAAGTTTTTGAGAGTTTTAAGAGTAAAGGACCAGCCGCCACTGTTGGCACTATGCAGAATGAAGGGTGGCTTTTTGGTGGATCTGCTAATTCAGCATTTTCTACAACTTCAAAATTTGCAAGATCGGGTATTTATTATGGCGTTGTAGTATTTAATGCCGCAACGCAGTATATTCAAACTCCTCTAATTGTAGAAAACCCTACTAGTTTTTCATTTTATGTTAGAGGCGCCACCGGTACAAATACAAGTTATGTTGTGCAATGGTCTTCTGATATTGCATTTGGCAGTGGTGTTACATCATCTGGCACTATGAGTACAGGTACTGCAACCCCAGCATATATTCCATTTACTATTACTTCATCAACGAATACAAGTGGTTTTGGTGGTGGATTTGGAGCAGCGACAAATATTTATGTTAGAATTACAGCAACTGCTGGTGGGGCACTTTGGATTGATGATATCGCATGGATTTCATCCGATACAACAAAAAATAAAATTGTAGTGCCAGATTTAGGGACAACAGCATGTAGTTCAATTCCAGTTCCTGCATCTCCACTTTTTTATAAATTTTATGATCAAGGTGGTTTGTCAGATAATTACAATAAGTCACAAACTCAAATTGTAGTTTTTTCGCCACCAAGCGCTTTTGATAAAGTAAGAGCTACGTTTAATACATTTGATCTTGATGCTTTGACAAATATTACTGTTTACAATGGGAATGGAGCGATACAAGGAAATGAGTTACTACCAGTTTACACAAGTTTAGGAACATTGCCAGGGTCTGCCCAGTCTCCAATTAATAGTTATACTTCAACAAGCCCGGGAGATTTTTTAACTGTGAAATTTGTAACTAGTACTGCAACACCGTTAACAACTCCAATACCTGCAATTAATAAGGGATTTGACATTAAGATAGAATGTCCAATTGGATTGTCAATTACAAATTTGGGAACTACGAGTGGATGTCCAGGTTCACAATTAGTAATAAATGGTACAGGTTTTACAGGTGCTACGGTTGCCAATATTAAAGTAGGATTAACGGCAGTTTCTTCTATTGTTTCTAATACAGGAACTGTTCTTACTGTGATTCCTGCTCCAGGTTCTTCAGGTACAGTGTCAGTTACTAATGGTGGTACTGCCACAAGTCAAGAAACTTATGCAGTAAACCAATCACCAACAGCAATCCCTAGTAGTTCTGGTTCAA
>CALQCV020000265.1 GCA_943329165.2 Candidatus Nitrotoga sp. CP45
ATAGAGAATAAGATTCCGAAACCAGCGATTGACATTGGCAATAAAATTGGACCAATTCCACCAAAAGCATCCGTAATCATTCCGCCCATATCTTTGATAACATAGTTACCCAAAACCATAGCGGCTAAAACTGTTGCTACATAAGAACCAAATAAATCAGCTCCCATTCCGGCAACGTCACCAACGTTGTCACCCACGTTATCTGCAATTGTAGCAGGATTTCTTGGATCATCTTCAGGAATACCCGCTTCAACTTTACCTACAAGGTCAGCACCAACGTCAGCAGCTTTAGTATAAATACCACCACCAACACGAGCAAACAATGCAATAGATTCAGCTCCAAGAGAGAAACCAGCTAATGTTTCAAGAACTATGGTCATGTCTTCTGTCCCATTTGCTGTCCAGGCACCGCCCATAAACATATTATACAAGATAATAAAGAAACTTGTCAAACCTAAAACGGCTAAACCAGCAACTCCTAATCCCATTACGGTTCCACCACCAAAAGAAACTTTTAGCGCTTGTGGTAAACTTGTACGAGCAGCTTGTGTAGTTCTTACGTTAGTTTTTGTTGCGATTTTCATCCCCATATTTCCCGCTAACGCTGAAAAGAAGGCCCCAAAAATAAATGCAATAACGATTAATAAATGTGTTTTAACACCCGGTAAAAAAGTAATTCCAGCTAAGACAACGCTCGCAATAACTACGAAAATTGCTAATAATCTGTATTCTGCTTTAAGGAAAGCTAATGCGCCTTCGTAGATATAATCTGAAATCTCTTTCATCTTACCGTCGCCAGCATCTTGTTTTAAAACCCAAGTTCTTTTGATTGCCATAAAAGCCAATCCAATTAACGCCATAACTATCGGCATATAAATCATGTAAGATTCCATAAATCTAATTTTAGTTATAAATTTTATCGGTCGCAAAAGTAACAAAAGTTTAACAAATAAAAACAATATAATTTATGAATATTAGTTCAAGTGATGTACAAGCAATAGTTTATTGTCTTTATTAAACAACAATAATTTGTTACTTCATAAAGAAAAAAGTTATTTTTGAAAAATAATCTAAGTTTCTGATGAAAAATAAAACATTATCAATAGTAATTCCTGCTTATAACGAAGGTCCAACTATATATAAAATATTGGATAAAATAAAAGCAGTTTCACTTATTAATGCTATAGAAAAAGAAATCGTAATTGTGAATGATTGTAGTTCGGATAGTACAGCAGAAAGTATTCAAAATTATATGCAAAGTAATCCTAAATTAAAAATTATTTTTGTTGAACACATCAAAAATAAAGGAAAAGGTGCCGCATTACACACGGGAATTAAAAAATCAACAGGAGATATTATTATTATTCAAGATGCTGATTTAGAATATGACCCACAAGAGTACAATATACTTTTAAAACCAATCGTTGATGGCGTTGCTGATGTTGTTTATGGCAGTCGATTTATGGGTGGAAAACCTCATCGTATTCTATTCTTTTGGCACAGTATCGGAAACAAAATCTTAACTTTTTTAAGTAATATGATGACCAATCTAAATTTAACTGATATGGAAACCTGCTACAAAATGTTTAATGCAGATATTCTTAAATCGTTACATTTGAAAGAAAACAGATTTGGTTTTGAACCCGAAGTAACTGCAAAAGTTTCTAGAGTACCTAAAATAAGAATATATGAAGTGGGTATTAGTTATTACGGACGAACATTTGAAGAAGGCAAAAAAATAAATTGGAAAGATGGTTTTAGAGCTATTTACTGCATTTTGAAATATAAAATTGTCAAATAAAATGTTGAAAAAAAAGAAGTTATTATTTTTCGTTTTTAGCTTTTGCTTTGTTTTGTTGATTAAGCTTTACTTCCTGCTTACATCATTTTACCACGCCGATTTTTCAGAAGCAGTTGCCTATAATAATGGTGATTCGGGTCATTATTTATCCATTGCCAAGACCATTCATGATTATCATGCCTTTGCAGATAATGGTTCACCTATTCCCAATGAATATGCTACTTGGAGATCCCCCATTTGGCCTTTTACCTTATCTTTTCTGTTTTTCATTTCACATTCTGTTTCGTTGTTATTAATTTCCAAATTGATTCTTGAGATTTCACTAATTATTGCCGCTTTATACATTTATGAAAAACGGTTAAAACTAGAATGGTTACAACTTCTTCCTTTCATGTTGTTATTTATCGAGCCACAATATTTAAAATATTCGATTACTTTCCTTTCCGAAGGTTTCAATTCCGTGTTAATCCTTATACTTACTGTATTCTTTCTAACTTTAAAAAGCTATAAAAAGCATAGTTTTATAATTCCGGTTATTTCAGCGATAATAGTACTCTGCCATCCTGTTTCAATCTTCTTTGTATGTTCGTTTATGGGATTTTATTGCCTTATAAACCTCAAGAGCAATTTTAAAATCAGTCTTTTACACGGGATGATTTTTGTTCTACTTTTATTCATCTGGCCTATGCGAAATTTGATGACTTTTGATAAAGGTTTTTATTTGACTGCTTCTCAAGGCGCCACATTTTCTAAAGGCTGGAACGAAAAAGTGGCAGAAAATTTCACCAATGTTGAAGGAGATTTAGCGGATGAAAGCATGAATATCAAATTTGTTAAAGATATAGACAAAAAACTCCCCGTGAAATCTGTTTTAGAATTGAGCAAACTTTATCAGGAAGGAACTTATAATTACATCAATAGTTTGAGTTTTGGTCAAAAATCGGCTATTGCTTTTAAGAAGATTAAATCCAATTTCAATCCTTTTCCTGAAGGTCCAAAGGCTGGTTTTTTTGAAGATTTGGCAATAGTATTCAGAATATTTTATTTGTTATTATTTGTTCAGCTTTTTTGGAGATTGTTTCAATTTCGAAAGTTCGATTTTGATAGTCAGAAAGATAAAGCTTTCCTAATTGTCTTATGCATTTTTGTAGGGCAAATTATAATGTCTGTCTATGTTTATACCGGATTCAGGTTCAATGCCATTTATTCTGTTTGCCTTTTATTCTGTTTGATAGTAGTGAATCAAAATTTAATCCAAAAAGTCATAAACAAAATAGTTTAGACTATTGGTTTTCTATTTCGCTTCTCTAAATAATGATGCCACAGTATAAAAGTCGCCATCGTTCTGTAGGGTTTCCAGTTTTCTGAAAGTACAGTCATTTCTTCTTTTGTGTGAACATCAAACAATTCCTTAATCGTATTGACAACAGCAATATCGCCAAGCG
>CALQCV020000266.1 GCA_943329165.2 Candidatus Nitrotoga sp. CP45
CGTTTGATCACAAACCCAATATTGGTAAGTATAAACTTGTCCTGGTATTAAACCTGTAAGTTCTATCCAAAACTTTGTACCGCTTTTTTTCATGGCATAAGCTGCGCCTGGTTGCCAGTTATTAAAGCTACCTGCTAAATATACAAAATCTTTTAACGGTGCATTTAACACGTGTGTAGCTTTTGTTTGGTCATCATTATAATTAATACCATCAACCATACCCGTTGGTACTGCTTGGGTCACTGTGGTAGGTGTAATGATAACATTGAACTTTGCTGTAAAAGTTGTATTTCCTTGAGTTATTTGCAAACTGTAAACCTGATTTGATGTAATACCGTTATGAGTAAAAGAATAATTAGCCGTTGTTTGCGTATTAATTGAAACACCGTTAGCAATTAAATTATAAGTTGCACTACCATTAGTATTATTTGCCGTTACAACTAAACTACTATTAGAAGCTAAAAAATTATAGCTATTTAATGCTGGTGCTGTTAATGTATATTGAAACGCTCCAACAGGTATAAAATAATCTGGTCTGGATTGCAAAGCTCCATCAGCTGATCTAAAAACAACACAAATCTGTGTTATAGAACTATTAGTTGGCACTCCAAAATACGTATATAAATCTGGTGTAATTGTTAAGGTGTAATTTGAAGAAGTGCCGACTTGTGTCAACTGAGGATGTAGCGGACTAACAAAATTAGGACTGCCTTTAATGTTTTGAAATGCAACTCCATTAACGGTAACGCCTATGTAGGCATAAATTATTCCAGTGTAGGCAGCTAATCCTGTACCAGTTTTATTAAAAGTAATTGTAGCTGCTTGATCAGCAAGAACAGGTGAAGGAGAACTTGTGACTTGTCCAAAGGACAAATGTGCGAACAACATCAAAATTAGTACTATTAAATAATTCTTTTTCATATCAATTTTCTTTTATATAAAAGGCTATCAAACAAATAATGATAGCCTTTTTATTTTTATATTTTATTTTTTTTATTGTGGTAATAAAATGTAACTTCCATCTAAATCATTAAACCAAATATCATAGTTACCAGAAGGCGCATTGAATGGGAAATTGCTTCCAGAATTTAATATTGATGTACCATATAGCTGTTGAGAACCGGTGTATTTCCAAGTCAAACCCCAATCGCCATTCCCTCTAAATAAAAATTCATTTCCAGTAGTCATCGTAACTCCTAAAGCGTACCATAAGTGTGGATTATTTACATCTTGTGTTAAATTAGTATCGCCTCCCCAACCATTTGGCGTTGCTGACCCAATAATACCCATTGAAGTATAATTAGTTGCTGAACCAGTATAAGGAGTTACCGTAAAACTTCCACCTTGACCAACAGTCGTAAAACTATAAGTGTAATATCCGGGAGTAGCAACATTAAATGTCCCAGGGTCACTTCCTCCACCTGGATTTACTGCTAATGTAGATCCATCATTTGTTCCCCATTGTGGTTGCCATTGTCCTTTTGTTTCTAATAATTTAAATGCACCAGAGCTAAAATAACCAGTATATACATAATTATTAGGTACGTTTTGATTTCTAAAAACTGGGGTATTATTGCTATTATTATTCCATCCTGGCGATGTTGCGCTTCCTACAAAATATAAATTTGGAAAAGATACATTATATGGCGTTACAGAAATTGTTCTTGTTAAAGTAGTTCTTGTTAAAACATCTCCGCTTTGGTTTGTATTTCTTGCTTTAATTCTTAAATCAACATTGCCGGCAACTCCAGGACTAAGACCAATTCCTAATGCAACAGCATTTAAATCAGCATGTGTTACAGAAAACGTAGCCAAATTGGTAACACTTCCCATTGATACTGGTGAAGCAAAATTTGAACCTCCCATAGCTGCTTCAATAGTATAAGCGACATCAACATCTAAATCTGAATTAAGTACAACATCTGTCCAATTAACTGTAAGTGCTGTATTTCCTGAATTGCCTATAGACAATAAAAAAGCAGCTCCATTAGCAGGATTCGTAATTACAGGTGGATCGGTTGGATAAGTTGTTACGAAATAAATAACTGAATTACTTAATACGCTACCCGTATTTACTCTTAAATAGATTGAAATATCTCTAAAAGTTCCAACACCAGCATCACGAATGGCTTGATTCAAATCTTCAACTGAAATAGTGAATTCTTTAGCAGTTGTGCTTCCTAGGGTTATAACATCCGTAAAATCAACATCTAATGACATTTCAACAATATAATTTGAACTAGCCGTTAAATCATCTTCCCATACAACAGTAAATGCGGGATTTTGAGGAAGTCCAAAATTTAAAAATACCGAGTTAATTTCAGGATCAACTATTTTAAACTCTGCATCTGGAGAAGTAATTTTTAAATTATCTTCTTTATCACAGGAATTTAAGATGAATATAAATGATAGTAATAATATACTACTTATTTTTTTTATATTATTTTTCATATTATTTATTATTAAAGGTTATAAATTTAATGGAATCAAAATATAATGACCTGTTAAATCATTAAACCAAATATCATAAAAATCTTGAACAACGACAGGGATATTTGCTCCATTTAACGTAGCAGTTCCTGAAAAAGAAGTTGGACCGGCCCAATTCGAACTTGTATTTGTTACAAATTTCAAATCACCAGGTGTTAAGTTCAAATTATTAACATACCAAATATGGTTATCAAAAGTTGATTGAGTCATTGCTGTATTAGCAGTAGAAGTTCCTTGTATGGTCATAGAACTATAATTTTGTGCTCCCGCAGTTGACAATGGTTCAAATGAAAAAGTATTATTACTATAGTTAATCGTAAAGGTATAATACCCAGCGGTAGCTATTGGAGAATTATTGTTAGGAAAAGTCCCAGGATCAGAACCTGTACCTGGATTAACATTTATTCCTGTTCCACTATTAGTTCCCCATTGCGGCTGCCATAGCCCTTTTACTTCTAAAACTTTAAATTCTCCCGTTGCGAAATAACCAGCATATCTATACAGATTTGGATTTGCGCCATCTCTAAATAACGGCGGATTATTATTATTATTATTCCAACCTGGTTGTGTTGCATTACCTACTATATAATAATCTTTAAATGGGTAATTAAAATAGGGATACACATTAAAAGTTATAACATTAGATGAAACTGGCAGACTACCTGTTGTTCCAATTGTCGTAACTATTCTTGCGTAAGCTGCATTCCACTGAAAAGGTGGTAAAC
>CALQCV020000267.1 GCA_943329165.2 Candidatus Nitrotoga sp. CP45
AAAATAGAATTACGGAACCTCCTACACGCATCGTGATAAATCCAAATGGGAGAACGAATTTTGGCATTACATCTTTGGCAATAGTAAAGGTTACGCCATAAATTATAGAAACTAAAGTAGCAGCAAAAAGTGCCAAAGTTCTTCTAGACATTTTCCAACACTTTCAATACTTGCAACATGTTTTGTTGGGAATTTCCTATGTAAATTTTATTATTAATAATAAAAACAGGGCGGCTTAAAAACGTATAATGTTCCAAAATATATTTTTTATAGTCTTCTTCAGTCAACGATTTATTTTTTAAATTCATTGATTTATAAAGTTGTGCTTTTTTGCTGAACAAAGCTTCATAGCTACTAGAAAGCGAATACATTTCTTCCAATTCACTCGCTGTAATTGGGTTTTGACGAATGTCGTGATATTCTAATTTTTCAGGATTTGGAAGTGATTTTATTATTTTTCTACAAGTGTCACAAGAAGCGAGATAGTATATTTTATTGGTCATAAAATTTCTTTTTTACAAAGGAAAATGATTTGAAACTTATAATCTGTATTTTTGATAAATATTTATAATATTCAATCAAGATGAAATTTAATACTAAAGTAATACACGGCAATCAACACCATGAAGAAGTAACAGGAGCCGTAATGCCACCAGTATTTCAAACCTCAACTTATGCTCAAACATCACCTGGAAAACCTGTTGGAAATTACGAATATTCAAGAGCGGCAAACCCAACACGTCAGGCATTAGAGGATGCTTTAGCTTCTATCGAAAATGGCGCTCGTGGTTTAGCATTCGCTTCAGGATTAGCGGCAACTGATTGTTTATTACGATTGTTCAAAGCGGGTGATGAAATCATTGCCATGGACGATTTATATGGCGGCACTTACCGATTATTCACTCGTTTATATAAAGAAAGTGGCATCATATTCCATTTTGTGGATATGAATGATATTGTCAAATTTCAATCATTGATAAATGAAAATACCAAGTTGGTTTGGGTTGAAACACCAACAAATCCGTTGATGAAATTAGCAGACATTCAGGAAATTGCTAAAATTACCAAAGCAAAAAACATTCTTTTTGCGGTCGACAATACGTTTGCAACACCTTATTTACAAAAACCATTGGATTTAGGTGCTGATATAGTGATGCATTCGGCTACCAAATATCTTGGAGGACATTCTGATGTCATTGCCGGAGCTTTAATTATCAAAGACAAAGCCTTAGGTGATGAATTACATTTCAAACAATTTGCAACTGGCGCAACTTTGGGGCCAATGGATAGTTTCTTGGTTTTACGCGGAATAAAAACATTGCATTTACGCGTGCAACGTCATTGTGAAAATGGTGAAAAAGTAGCAGCTTTTTTAAGCAATCATCCGGAAGTGGAAACGGTTTACTATCCGGGATTACCAAGTCATCCGTTTCATGATATTGCCAAAAAACAAATGAGTGGTTTTGGAGGAATGGTTTCGTTTACTTTCAAATCTGGTAAAAAAGAAGATGCAATTGCATTCCTTGAAAAACTAAAAGTCTTTACTTTGGCAGAATCGCTTGGTGGCGTTGAGAGTTTGGCCAATCATCCAGCATTGATGACACATGCTTCCATTCCTGAAGACAAACGTAAGGAAATAGGAATTACTGATGATTTAGTCCGATTAAGTACCGGCGTTGAAGATATCGATGATTTATTGGCCGATCTTGAACAGGCTTTTAGATAAAATAAAAGTCCTCTCGTAAAGTAACAAGAGGACTTTTTTTATATTTAAACTGTCTTAGAAATTATAATTTACTCCTATACCAATAACTTGACGAACCTGAAATCCTCTAAAAGCATTATCATCATAAATCGTCTGAAACGAAAGGTTTGTACTCATGACTTTATTGATTTTCATTGCAATGTTCATCGCGTAGTCAAGATCAACGTTCTGTGGATCTTCCAAATAATTAGAATACAGATTTAAAATGTTTTCCACCGAAACATTGGTCATGAGGTTGAATTTATAATATCCGTTCACAGCGGCCCCAAATTCATATCGTGAAGAATCACCCTGAAGTACTCCAAAAGATGACCCAAATTCAGTAAAATGCGGATGAATAATTATCAGTTTTGAGGTAGCAGGTGCGATGTTAAATTTTAAATTATCACTTTTTTTCCACATCATGCCCGGTCCGAATTGGAAATAAGCCGGTGAAAAGAAATGTGATAATTTAATCGTGTTATCGACTGGATCAAATCCTGAATCAAACTGTGTTTTAAAGTTGAAGAACGCTGAGTAATACCAATATCCCGCTGCTTTTTTACCAAGAAGTGAATTGAATTCAAAGCGGTCATCAGTTTTTTGCGTGTCCTGCCCTTTGATTTTGTTTAAACCATAACCTGCAATTACTTTATTATCCCAACTCCAAATATCTTTTTTGTAATTAAAATCATAGTTCAAGCCAACGTTTCCGGAGATGTTGCTTTGTCCACCTGGTAACCAATTAGTAAATGAAGATTGGTTTAAAAGGAAAGTAAACAATCCTTTTTTTGTCCAGCCGTTTGGTTTTTCATCTTTGAGTTTTGCTACTGCTTCTTCGGTTTTCTTTAGTAATTCCTTTTCATTTACCTGAGCCGAAACGCTGGTAAAAGCCAATGCTAAAGCAAAGACAAGTAAAACTTTTTTCATTTTGTATAAATTAAAATTTTCGGAGGTAAAGATAAGAATACATTTGTTTTATACAAATGCCAACTATTTTGCCTTCTTAAATAATGGAACGGCAGAACAAGCCTCGCCATACATTATGCTTTTGGCAAAGGGCTGTAGTTTTTGAATCGCCATGATATAAGCACTTTCGGGAACCGGTTTTTTAGAACAACCTTTTAAGATGACGGGCTTGTCTTGGTATTTTGAGTAATCTAATGTTGAAAGGATTTCTTGGTAAAGTGAAGTTTCTAAATCGGAAAGTTTGCCCATAATGACTTTTTTGGCAAAAGGAGAAAGATGAACCGTAACCAAAATACTTGCCCAAGCCGGAATTATTGCATCTGTTGAACAATTAATAGCAACATATTGATTTTCATATTGTTTCCAATCATGATTTTTCAATGCTTCGCGAAAGTCCTTTTCTTTCAACAAAAAACCTCCAAAAAGCCATTGTGAAATGTCGATTTCTGTCCGTATTCCGTTTGGATAATAATCTTCCAAATCGAATACCTCGAG
>CALQCV020000268.1 GCA_943329165.2 Candidatus Nitrotoga sp. CP45
AAAACTCTTGATTTGTCTTTAATTTGCGCTATCCATTCGGCTACATTTTGATATTCGGTTACTTCTAAATGCACCCAATAGTCCAAACCCGAACGCTTCAAGTTTTTGTCATTAATTACGAATCCAAATGGGTGAATCAAATGCAACCGACTTTCGGTTCCGACACACAATCGTCCAATATTGCCGGTGTTATTTGGGATTTCAGGTTCGACTAAAACAATGTTGAGCATGATGATTTGGGATTTAGGAATTGGCAATTAGGATTTAAAAAAACTTTCAACTTCAACTACTTCTCCTGCTTTTAGATTTTGCAAATGTAGGTTTCCTACTCGAATTCTGACCAATCGAAGTGTTGGAAATCCAACTGCTGCTGTCATTTTTCGCACTTGGCGGAATTTGCCCTCGGTCAATGTTATCGAAACCCAGCTTGTTGGTCCATGACGTTCATCGCGAATTCTTCTTCCTTCACCAATGCTTTCCGGCAGTTGGCAAATGATTTTAGCATCACATTCTTTGGTTGTGTATCTGATTCCTTTGAATCCAATTTCGACACCTTTTTTAATTTGGGTAATCGCTTCTTCATTGATAATTCCGTCTACTTGGGCATAATATTCTTTTTCGACGGTTTTGCTTCTTACTATTTCGCTCATCATTCCGTCGGTTGTTAGTAAAAGTAAACCTTCGGAATCTTCATCCAAACGACCAATTGCCATAGTTCCTTCGGGGAAATGATACAATTCACCAAGCAACTTTTTAGATCGCTTTTTTTCATAAATGAATTGACTTAAATAGCCATGCGGTTTATGAATTAGGAAATGGTGATGCATAGTTTTGATTTGCAACAAAAATACATTTTTGAAATAGTCAATTTCAATTTAATGCTTATTTTTACAAAAAACATAATCGTATAATGTTAGCTTCTGTGTATATCATCTTCGCCTTTGTCATTGCTCTATTCATCGGGATTTATATCGGCAAAAAACTTTTAGCAGCCAATTCAAAATCTGAAAAATCCTCTTTAGAAGAAAAAATTAATGGTTTATACCAACAAATTGAACAATTCAAATCGCAATTAAATCAAACGGTTCAAGAACGCGAAACTATTCGAACTGAAAAAGAATCATTGGCGATTCAGTTATCCAAAAAAGAAACAGATTTTGAAAATCTGTGGGAACGCAACAAGGAGCAAAAGGAAGAGGTAGAAAAACTGCAGGAGAAATTCACCAAAGAATTCGAGAATCTGGCTAACAAAATTCTTGAGGAAAAAACAAATAAATTCACCGAGCAGAACAAAGAGAACCTTAAAAACATCTTGGAACCGCTGCAAAATAAAATTCAGCTTTTTGAAAAGAAAGTTGAAGATACGCATAAGGAAAGTATTGATTATCATGCGGCATTACGTCAACAAATTTTAGGCTTACGCGAAATGAACGAGCAAATGAGCAAGGAGACTTTGAATTTGACCAAAGCTTTGAAAGGCGATAGCAAAATGCAGGGCAATTGGGGCGAATTGATTTTGGAACGTGTGTTAGAAAAATCGGGTTTAGAAAAAGGGCGCGAATACGAAGTGCAGCAAAGTTTTGTCACCGATGACGGCAATCGGGTTTTTCCGGATGTAGTGATTAATTTACCTGATGGAAAGAAAATGGTAGTCGATTCAAAAGTGACTTTGACCGCTTACGAAAGATATATCAACGAGGAAGATGATGACGCTAAAGCCCAACATTTAAAAGAACATGTCATGGCTTTGAAACGTCATGTTGATCAACTAAGCGAGAAGAATTATCATGATTTGTATCAAATGGAAAGCCCTGATTTTGTGTTACTGTTTATTCCGATTGAATCCGCTTTTGCTTTGGCATTAAATGAAGATACTTCACTTTACAACAAAGCCTTTGAGAAAAATATTGTGATTGTTACACCTTCAACATTATTGGCAACATTGCGAACCATTGACAGTATGTGGACGAATCAAAAACAACAGGAAAACGCGTTAGAAATTGCACGACAAGCCGGAGCTTTGTACGACAAATTTGAAGGTTTTGTAGCTGATTTAGTAAAGGTTGGAAATAAAATCAAAGATTCCAAAACAGAATATGACAATGCCATGAGTAAGCTGGTTGACGGCAGCGGAAATCTCATCAACCGAGTTGAGAACCTAAAGAAGATGGGAGCTAAAGCCAAAAAAGCATTACCGGAAAACATTTTGCAAAGAGCCAATAAGGAAGAGGAATTGTAGAAATCATACTGCGTAATTTTTATCAAATTATGAATAATAGAATTTCACCTTTTAGAAATTGTGTTAATCTTAAGAAGGTTATTAAATAATTATTATATTTGGTCTGCATTTTAAAAATTTATGAAAAAACAGTACCTACTATCAATTGCCGTTCTTTTTTCGTTTATCATTTTTATTTCTTGTTCTGACAACGATGATGAGTACATTCCAGTTTCTCCAGTTATAGTTGATTTAACTTTGGTTCCTTATCCGAAGCTGTCGGATTATCATTTTTTTGAAGGCAATATGAAGGATCAAAAACCTTCGTTAGATGTGATTCCCTATGAACCTGCAAGTTCATTGTTTACAGATTACGCAATCAAAAAAAGATTTATTTGGATGCCAAAAGGTGTTAAAGGCACATTTAATGGGGTTAATAATGTAATTGAACTACCTGTTGGTGCTGCATTAATTAAATCATTTTATTACGACAATGTTCAACCTAACAACACGACACGAATTATTGAAACTAGAATAATGATACGAAAAGCTAGCGGATGGATTTTTGCCGAATATGTTTGGAATGAAGAACAAACTGAAGCTTATTTAGACGTGAGTGGCAATGGCAGTAGTACTAGTGTAACATGGAAAGATGAAAATAATATAATCAAAACTGCTTCCAATTATCGAATTCCATCTGGTGAACAATGTCTAATTTGCCACAAAGTTGACTCAGATCAGGGTTCAGGTGTCGTATCGGTTGCAATCCCTATTGGAATTAAACCTCAAAATTTAAATTTCAATTATAATTACACCTCAAGCAATGAAAATCAATTATCCAAATGGGTACAGCAAAACTATTTAGAAAATGCAATACCATCTAATATTGAATCAACCGTTAATTATAAAGATACTTCAAAACCTTTAGAACTAAGAGTTAGATCCTATTTAGATATTAATTGTGCTCATTGCCATCAAGAA
>CALQCV020000269.1 GCA_943329165.2 Candidatus Nitrotoga sp. CP45
AAGTTTCTGCTGTTCCCCAATCGATGACATCGTTATCATACATCGTTTTTCTATCGGTAACAATTTTCGTGATTTTGCTGATGAATTTTTTGTCTGATGGCAATGTCGCAACCGAAACGATGATTTCATCTAATTTCTTTTTATCGAAAGTAGTATCTACTTTTTTCAGCATTTCATCATCAGAAACCTGAACATAGCCTTTCCATTCGTCTTGCAAAAATGGTTTTATGATTGTCAAATCTTTTTTGCGGGAAGCTTGTAGATTTTCATCAAGATTGTCTTTGTACTCATTTTCAATTTTGGTCAGATACGCAGCATCAACAATTCCGGCTGAAATTAATTTTTCTGCATAAATATCTCTAGGATTTCTGTGCTTTGCAATGATTTTGTATAAAACCGGTTGGGTAAAACGAGGCTCATCGCCCTCATTGTGACCATATTTTCTGTAGCCTAACAAATCAATAAATACATCGCGCCCAAACTTCATTCTGAAATCTAATGCAAACAGCATCGCATGAACAACAGCTTCTGCATCATCCGAATTCACGTGAAGCACCGGCGACAAAGTCACTTTGGCCACATCCGTGCAATACGTTGACGAACGTGCATCTAAATAATTGGTTGTAAACCCAACTTGGTTGTTGATAATGATATGAATTGTTCCACCTGTTTTGTATCCGTCAAGTTGCGCCATTTGCACAATTTCGTATACAATTCCTTGTCCGGCAACTGCGGCATCACCGTGAACGGCAATTGGCAATACTTTTGAGAAATCGTCCGAATAATATTTGTCTTGTTTGGCACGCGTAATTCCTTCAATTACGGCTCCAACCGTTTCTAAATGCGAAGGATTTGGCGCCAAATTGATATTGATTTTTTTGCCTGTTTTCGTAATTTTTTCAGAAGTTAAACCCAAATGGTATTTTACATCACCATCAAAATATTCTTTATCGTAATCTTTTCCATCAAATTCTGAAAAAATATCTTGTGTTGGTTTGTGAAAAATATTGGCGAGGATATTTAATCTTCCTCTATGTGCCATTCCCATGACGAATTGCTCCACGCCTTTCTCTGCGGCAGCTTCAATCAAAGCATCTAATGCCGGAATAATGCTTTCACCCCCTTCGAGAGAGAACCTTTTTTGGCCTACATATTTCGTGTGCAAAAAATTCTCAAAAGAAACCGCCTCATTTAGTTTTCCTAAAATGTGTTTCTTTTGGTCATTATCAAAATTTGGTTGATTGTGGTTGACGTTTAATCTATCTTGAATCCATTGAATAATTAATGGATTTCTCATGTACATGTATTCGATACCAATATGTTGGCAATACACGATTTTAAGATGATTTAGGATTTCCTGAAGCGTTGATGGCTTGTGTCCCAAAATTTTGGCGGCATCAAAAACCGTATTCAAATCCGCAGAGGACAAGCCGAAATTTTCTATAGCTAATGTTGGTGAAGAAGTTCTTCGGGCACGAACCGGATTTGTTTCTGTAAAAAGATGACCACGAGTTCTATAACCATCGATTAATTTCAAAACATTAAACTCTTTTTGAAGTTTGTCTGAAACCTGTCCGTTTTGCGGAACACTGGCAGCATAATTTGCTATTTCTGATACGGCATTTTCTTCGTTAAAAGTTGTAATTCCAAAGTCGAAACCTTGAAAAAAAGCTCTCCAACTTGGCTCAACGCTATCTGGATTTTGAAGATATTGGTCGTATAAATCGGCGAAAAATTCGCTATGTGCTGCATTTAAAAAGGAAAACCTATCCATAAAATATAATTGAATGTCCTGATTTGTATAAAAGTTTGGCAAAAGTACAATAAATGAAAGAAATTAATAATTATTTTAGATACTTTTATCTTTTAAAAAATTTAAGGAGAATAATCATGAAATCCCCCTTTTTAGTTAGTGGTTATAAAACTTCTCTTTCGGTTGTTTTTTTGTTTATATCAAGTATATTTTATGCACAGGAAGCTCCTTTGCCAAAAGCTAAAACAGGCCAATTTTGGGAGCATGTTCAATTTGGCGGCGGTTTTGGCGCCTCCTTTGGTAGCGATTACACAGATATTACTATTGCACCAAGTGCCATTTATAATTTCAATACTCATTTTGCTTTTGGTGCCGGATTACAATACAGCAATTTGCAACAAAAGCACTATTATTCTTCCAATGTTTATGGTGGGAATTTAATTGGGATATATAGCCCAATTGAGGAAATTCAATTTTCACTGGAGTTAGCAGAAGCAAGTGTCAATAACAAATACATGGATTTAGGCGGGGATTACAACCGCAATTTTTGGAATACCAGTTTGTTTTTTGGTGGAGGTTATCAGGAAGGCGGCGTTACTATTGGCGCGCGTCTAAATTTGCTTTTTGACAAAAAAGAAGACATTTACGGGAGTGCATTTATGCCCTTTGTCAGAGTGTTTTTTTAAAACTCTTACCACATAGATCCATAGAAAATAAGAGTTCTAAAGAAAATATACTTTTGTAAATAGCCTATTGTTATCTAAAAAAGCGAAGCTTTTTGGTGAAGTAAAAACCTGTATTTCTATTTGGTTTCAATAGAATCAAAATTTGGTTAAAACCGATTTCTAAACCAAACTTTCATCCATTCTCTTTTTAAAATCAGGAAGGAAACTTGTTCTGAAAGTTCAACCAAATCAGAACCGTCCAATTGTTTTACCGTTTCTTCGGGAACATCAATGATGTAAAGTAAGTTTAAATATTCGGCAAATTTATATTGAATCATGCGATACACTTTTTCGTGTAATTGCACTTTAAGTTCATGCGGAGTGGTACTTTGCGGGAAATCAACTGCTTCGTTAGCAAAATTGAAATCCTTGTTGATTTGCTCAATGAGTTTAGAATACAAGTTTTCTTTTTCGGCTTCCGAAAGTAGATGGTCAGTATTTAATGGCGCTATAAACAAGTTCATTTAAGATTTAAGATTAACGATTTTTGATTTGAAATTATGTCATTGGTTTTGATTTAATACCCTTCTAAAATCATCATTCCTCAATCTTCAATCAACAATCTACACATTTCTACTCATTAATTTTTCGCCAAACGCTTTCAGAATTGCTTTTTTATCAGTCCCAATATCCATTTTTTCTAAAGTTTCAAATGCTTTGAAAGTATAGTTTTGAATGGCTTTATGTGTGGCCTCTGATGCGCCAGTTTGATTGAA
>CALQCV020000270.1 GCA_943329165.2 Candidatus Nitrotoga sp. CP45
ATCTTATCATCAACTTGAAACCCACGATAGGTGCGTTTTATTTGTTACTAATTTTGAAAAAGATTTTATTGCAATTCCTTTCATTATTAGAAAGATAGAAGATACTCCTTTTTTTGATTGTACTTCAGTATATGGATATAGTGGTCCTATAAGCAATATTGATTTTAAGAATATAACAAACATACAAATTGATTATTTTCAAGAAGAATTACTGCGTTTTTTTAAAAACAATAAAATAATAACAGCATTTTCACGATTACATCCTTTATTGCTAAATCATATAGTATTAAAAAATTTCGGTCAATTAGTTGATGTTAATGATACTATTGTTATAGATACTTCTACTACTGAAGATGATCAAAAGAAAAAATATAGAAAGTCTATTAAATATGAAATTAATCAATTAAGAAAACAAGAAGTAATTGTTTACGAAGCAAAAACTAAAGAAGATATTACTGAATTCATAAGGATCTATAAAAGTACTATGAAAAAAGTTGCTGCGACTGAAGATTATTTTTATGATGAAAACTATTTTAATCGTTTTTTAACTAGCCCTTGTTTTGAAAAAATTATTTTACTGGCAAAGCATAAAGAAAAAATTTATTCAGGAGCTATTTTTACGATTTCTAATGGAATTATGCAATATCATTTGTCTGGTGCTTTAGATTTTGATGGAAAGCATTCTTTAACGAAATTAATAATTGATGAGGCCAGAATATTGGCTACAAAACTTAAATTGAAGTTTCTTCATCTTGGTGGTGGTTTTGGTGGAAGTGATACAGATTTGCTATTTCATTTTAAATTAGGATTTTCAGACATTAGATGTCAATTTAAAAATTGGAATTTTGTAGTTGACCAAAATATTTATAACCAACTTAATGAAAAGGTAAACGTTTCAGAAAATGATTCTAATTTTTTTCCTTTATACCGTTCAAAAAAAAATATGAAACCTAAAGTTTACATTTTTGGTTGTAGTGGTCATGCTAAAGTTATTATTGATATTTTATTATTAATGAATGATGAAATAGTATCAATATTTGATGATAAACCAATTGATTCTGAATTGTTGGGGTTTCCAGTTTTTGATTATAATAAAGTTGATTTTCTAAATCCGGATAATCAGTTAATAATAGCGGTAGGCGATAATGCTACTCGTAAGAAGCTTTCAAAAAGATGGAAAGGTCACTATAAGATAGCAATTCATCCAAAAGCAATTGTATCTTCTTTTTCTACTATAAATGATGGAACCGTTGTAATGGCAAGCGCTATTATTAATTCAGGTGCTCGAATTGGAAAACATGTAATTATTAATTCGGGTGCATTGATTGAACACGATTGTGTAATCGAAGATTTTGCTCATATTTCACCAATGGCTTCATTAGCGGGCAATGTATTGGTTGGTGAAGGAACACAAATTGGTATAAATGCTACAATAAGACAAGGAATAAAAATTGGAAAATGGGCAACAATTGGTGCTGGTGCTGTTATTATTAAAGATGTTCCCGATTATGCAGTAGTTGTCGGAAATCCTGGAAAAACTATTAGTTATAATCGATAAAAAAATAAAGAGTAGAAAATATTATTTCCCCTCATTATTTTTATAGTATATAATTATTTTACGATTTGAAAGTATCTTTGAATTTAGAAATCATCTTTTCAAAGGTACTTTTTTCAATATAATCGTTATCATTTTCACTTCCATATCCATATCCATACCCATAATTATAATTGTATCCATACCCATAGCTATAATTGTATTTATATTTATATCCGTAAACATAAATTAATCCCACACTATTTACAATGTAAGCTATTTTGCTTATTTTTCCTTGTAAATATAAATCCCTTGAATACTCGACTATATGCTTGTCAGTCATATCAGCGCGAGTAACATAAATTACCAAATCTGACAAATTTGTAATTAATAAAGTATCAGTAACTAATAAAGTTGGTGCGGAATCTACAATAATATAATCATATTCTGCTTTAACAATGTTTAATAATTTTTCAAATCTTCCATTAGATATTAATTCAGCTGGATTTGGTGGAATACTACCTGATATAATAGTATCTAAATATTGGTTGTCTAATATATTTGTATTTATAATTGATTTATATTCAATTTCTTGATCAAATAAATAGTTAGTTAAACCTGATTTTTCTTTTTCTAGACCAATATATTTATGTAACTGAGGATTTCTTAAATCGGCACCAATAATCAAGATTTTTTTCTTCATTTGGGTCATTATTAATGCCAAGTTTATAGCATTAAATGTTTTTCCTTCCCCTTTTATACTGGAAGTTGAAAAAATCACAAAACCTTCTTTTTTGTTTGAGGTAGGGAGTAAATAATTAATATTTGTCCTAACATTTCTATAGGCTTCAGCTAAAATCGATCGATCATTAACATGAATGTATCGATCGTCTTTTATATATGGTATTTCACCAATAATTGGAAGATCTTTTACAATGTTTTTTACATCTATTTTATTGTGTATTTTAGTATCAAAATAGAATTTTAAAAATAGTAATAATAATGGAATTCCTAATCCAATTATTAGCGCTATTAGATATATAGTATTATTTTTAGGAGCAACCTTGTAACCATTAGAAGCATATTCTAAAACTTTTACGGATGGCTGTGTTATAGCCATGTTAATTCCGGCCTCTTCTCTTTTTTGAAGTAATAATAAATATAAACTTTCTTTGATGTTTTGTTGTCTTTCAATTGATTTAAATATTTTTTCCTTTTCTGGCACAGTACTATATAAACTATTGTTTAGAGACTGATTTTTTTTTAAGTTTTGTATGGAAGCTTGAATTTCATCTTGATATAGCTTAATAGAAGAAAAAATATTTTCTTGAATTTGGGGTAATTTTTCATTAATTCCTTTTAAAGTAGGATTGTTTTTTCCGGCACTTATTAATAATTTATCACGCTCGTTAATTAATTGGTTATAATCAGCAATAAATGAGTTTACACTAACATTTAAAATACCAATATTTGTTGGTAATGTTTTATGGTTTCCGGGTTTAATGCTTATACTTAAAAATCTGGACATAGACATTTGATTTTCTAAATCCAATAATTTATCTTCATATGAGGTCTTTCTTCCAGCTGTTATACCGGATAACTCTTCAATTGAATTTATGTCAATTTTTTTCTTATAACCTATTTTA
>CALQCV020000271.1 GCA_943329165.2 Candidatus Nitrotoga sp. CP45
AACCGCCAATGGCTGATTACGCCTCGATACCCAAATTTTTCTTCATTTCATAAGTTGTACAAGCAGCCGCTGAAGTTACCGGAATTCAGATTTCTACCTGAATCAAATCGATAGCTTCTAAAGATGGGAATTGCAAACAGGCAGATACCAACAAAACATTAACACCAGTTAAATCTAAACGATTGTAGATTTCTAATAAATTCAAAGGATATAAAATCTCTATAAAGAAATTCTTTAATTGATAATTTTAGTTTCATTTAACAGAGAAAAGTTCTCCAATTTTAGTATAATTTGAACCTGCCAATCGGGAAACAGGTTTTTGATTTTCGAGATTGATTTTGTAATTATCTAACAATTCAGCATCATCAAAATGCATCATAACTATTCGCCCAATGATTACACAGGCACCACCATTTTTATGATCTTCAAGGAAATAATGATGGACCAATTTGCATTCAAAGGAGATTGGACTTTCTTTAACACGTATTGATTTTCTTTTTAAAGACGGAACTGGAGTTATAACAGCAAGTATTACATCGTTTTAGTTAATTAATGCAACTATTTTGAGACTGAATTTCTTTTTAAATTCCAATAAAGTAGTATTTTTATAAAAATATTACACCATCACCATGAGCTACTACAAAATACTCAATTTAGAGCACTATTTTAAAATGTATAAAAAGTCGGTCCGGGAGCCTAGAAAGTTTTGGGACAAGATTGCTGAAGAAAACTTTACCTGGTATCAAAAGTGGGATAAGGTTTTTGAAGTTAATTTTTCGGAAGCCAGTTTCAAATGGTTTGTTGATGCCAAAGTGAATATTACCAAAAACTGTATTGACAGGCATTTAGCACGACGTGGTGATAAAACGGCCATCATCTTTGAACCAAATAATCCTGATGAAAAGGTACTTCGTATTACCTATAGCGAATTGTACGATAGAGTTGCCCGATTGGCGAATGTGCTCCGTGAACAAGGCGTTCATAAAGGCGACAGAGTTTGTATTTATTTACCAATGATTCCTGAATTAGCTATTGCTACTTTGGCTTGTGCTCGAATTGGTGCGGTGCATTCTGTAGTGTTTGCCGGTTTTTCAGCTTCGGCAGTGGCAGCGCGTATTAATGACTGCGAATGTAAAATGGTTATTACTTCTGATGGAAGTTATCGTGGTGATAAAACCATTGATTTAAAAGGAATTGTTGATGAAGCTTTGCTAAAAACACCTTGTGTAGAAAAAGTATTGGTAGTGAAAAGAACTAATACACCTATTAGCATGAAAGAAGGGCGAGATCAATGGTTACAACCATTACTTGATGATGCAATTCCAAATAACGTAGCGGAAATTATGGATGCCGAAGATCCATTATTTATCTTGTATACTTCAGGTTCAACTGGAAAACCAAAAGGGATGGTTCATACTACAGCTGGTTATATGGTTTATACAGCTTATACTTTTAAAAATGTTTTTGCTTACGAAGAGAATGATGTTTTTTGGTGTACTGCCGATATTGGCTGGATTACTGGACATTCTTATATTCTTTACGGTCCACTTTTAAACGGTGCGACAACCTTGATTTTTGAGGGTGTTCCTTCTTATCCTGATTACAGTCGTTTTTGGGAAGTAATCGAAAAGCATAAAATCACACAGTTCTACACAGCACCAACTGCTATTCGTGCTTTGGCAAAAGAAAGCCTGGATTACGTTCAGCGTTTTCCGTTAAAATCATTAAAAGTCATTGGCTCTGTTGGCGAACCTATAAATGAAGAAGCTTGGCATTGGTATAACGACCACGTAGGAGGAAAGCGATGTCCGCTTGTTGATACGTGGTGGCAAACCGAAACAGGAGGAATTATGATTTCTCCAATTCCTTTTGTAACGCCAACCAAACCAACGTATGCTTCTTTACCATTACCCGGAATTCAACCTGTTTTGATGGATGAACTCCGAAACGAGATAGAAGGTAATCAGGTTACAGGTAGTTTGTGCATCAAATTCCCATGGCCTAGTATTGCGAGAACGATTTGGGGTGATCATCAGCGTTATAAAGACACGTATTTTACGGCTTTTCCGGGTAAATATTTTACTGGTGATGGAGCTTTGCGCGATGAGGTTGGGTATTACCGAATTACCGGTAGAGTGGATGATGTTATCATCGTTTCGGGACACAATCTTGGAACGGCTCCAATCGAAGATGCTATCAATGAACATCCAGCTGTTGCTGAAAGCGCAATTGTTGGCTTCCCACATGATATTAAAGGAAATGCTTTATATGGATTTGTTATCCTTAAAGAAGTCGGAGAAACTAGAAATCAAGATAATTTAGCTAAAGAAATCAATCAATTAATCTCTGATCAAATTGGCCCGATTGCCAAACTTGATAAAATACAATTTGTATCTAATTTACCAAAAACCCGTTCCGGAAAAATCATGCGTCGTATATTGCGAAAGATTGCTGAAGGCGACTTTAGTAACTTTGGCGATACATCAACATTATTGAATCCTGAAATTGTGGATGAGATTAAAGATGGAAAAGTATAATCATTATAAAGTCGGTTAAAAAATTATTGATTTGTTACATTTACATAACTTAAAAAATTAAAACACATGAAAAATTTAAAAGCATTACTTGGGATTTTTATTTTATTTATAGTGATGGCGTCTTGTTCTAGTGATAGTAGTTCAAACACAAATAAAATGAGAATTATCGCCAAAGCGACTTACAGCAATACAGCTAATAAAAACGCTGCTGGTTTGGTTATGAATAGCGATGTAGTAGTAACTAGTTTTAAAATTAACATCAAACAAATCGAATTTGAAGTAGGAGATGATGGCAGTGACAGTGGTGATGATGAAGGAGATGATAACGGCGGAAACAGCGGCGATGACAATCATGATGGTGTTTACAATGGCGATGACGAAACGCAATTAAACGGCCCGTGGGAATTAGATTTGTTAAACCAAAGTGCACCGGTAACTACCGTAACTATTGCAAACGGAACGTACGAAGAAGTGAAATTCAAATTGAATAAAAGCGTAGTAAGCACTTCGGATTTGTTCGACAAAACTATGGAAATCAGAGGAACTATCAACGGAACACCTTTTGTTTACTGGCATAACCTTGAAAGCGAATTCGAAATTGATTACCATGATACCGCACAAAACTTAGTGGTTAGCAATG
>CALQCV020000272.1 GCA_943329165.2 Candidatus Nitrotoga sp. CP45
AAATAGCTCCTAAAATTTATCAATATTTATAAACAAATTATAAAAAAAGCCGCTACTAATAAAAGTAACGGCTTGATATTGATTAATTACTAATCATTATTTTTTGTGTCTTGGTTCAGAAGATACAGTCAATTTATGTCTTCCTTTTGCTCTTCGACGCGCAAGGACTTTTCTTCCATTTGCAGAAGCCATTCTGTCCATAAATCCGTGTTTATTTCTTCTCTTTCTTTTCGATGGTTGAAACGTTCTTTTGCTCATTGCTGTGTATCTTTAAAATCTTGTATTAATTTCTATGGGATATGGCTCTTTTAAAACCGAGTGCAAATATACAAAGCTTTTTTTTTCTGGCAAGTAGTTTTATAAAAAAAATTACAATTCATTTCATTACATTTGCAATCACAAAAATTATATGACATGTTTCACAGATTTATTAAATTAATTATAGCGGCATTATTAGTGGCAACAGCCGTTTGGCAATTCACAGAAGGAAATATTGGCAACGGTATTTTTCTAATCCTATTGACTGCAATTCCGATTTTTCTTTATTACAAAAACGAATATATCCTTTTGGCCTTTTTAAAATTGAGAAAACAAGACTTTGCAGGAGCGAAAGTATGGTTGGATAAAATAAAAAACCCAGAAACGGCTTTGGTTAGAAAGCAACAAGGTTATTACAATTACCTGCACGGATTGATGATGTCACAAACGAATTTGCATCAATCGGAGAAATTCTTTAAAAAAGCAATAGAACTTGGTTTGAGTATGGATATGGACTTGGCTGTTGCCAAGTTGAATCTTGCCGGAATCGCGATGTCAAGAAGACGCAAAATGGAAGCTACTGCCCTGTTAAACGAGGCTAAAAAGCTTGACAAACAAAATATGCTGAATGATCAGATTAAGATGATGAAAGAGCAGATGAAGAAAATATAGTGTTCAGTCTGCAGCAGCAGTTGGCAGTAACAATCTATAATTAAAAACGTCCTGAAATTCTCAGGACGTTTTTTATGACTTAGCCAATCAGTTGCGCATATAAATCTTCTTTTTCATTTAAATAGCGATATTCAAAACCGTGATCTTTCATTCTTTCTTTTATAGCATGAATATCTTCTTTGCTTTTAAGTTCTAACCCTACCAAAGCCGGCGCGATTTCTCTGTTATTTTTTTTGGTAAATTGAAAGAAGGTAATATCGTCATCTTTGTTCAATATTTTATTTACAAATTCTTTCAAAGCGCCAGGACGTTGCGGAAATTGTATCATAAAATAGTGCTTAAGCCCTTCGTATAAAAGCGAACGCTCTTTTATTTCCTCTGTCCTTTCGATGTCATTATTACTCCCGCTAACAATACAAACTACATTTTTACCTTTAATTTGTTCTTTATAAAAATCTAAAGCCGCGATCGAAAGTGCACCTGCAGGTTCAACAACCATGGCTTCTTCGTTATATAATCGCAAAATGGTAGTGCATACTTTACCTTCAGGGACAAGTATGATATCATCCAGATTTACTTTGCAAATTTCAAAATTTAACTGTCCAACTTGCTTTACAGCTGCGCCATCAACAAATTTATCGATAGTTTCTAAATACGTATTTTCGTTATTAGCGATAGACGTTTTCATCGCTGGTGCGCCTAATGGTTCTACACCAATTATTTTTGTTTTGGGACTCAATTCGGCAAAAACAGTAGAAAGCCCCGCTGATAATCCACCCCCGCCAATTGGAACAAAAACATAATCGATTGGTTCTTTTGTAGCTTCTAAAATTTCCAGACCTACGGTTCCTTGTCCTGCAATAACTTTGATATCATCAAATGGATGAATAAAAACTTTATTGTTCTCATTAGCATTTTTTATCGCTTTCGCGTAAGCATCATCAAACGTATTTCCAGTTAAAACAATTTCTACAAATGATTTTCCGAACAATTGCACCTGCTTTATCTTTTGCTTCGGAGTGGTTTTTGGCATATATATCACACCATTTATTTGAAGAAGATGGCAAGAGTAAGCAACCCCTTGCGCATGATTCCCAGCACTGGCACATACAATACCTGCTCCTTTTTCAGCATCAGAAAGTGAACTCATTTTGTTATAAGCACCACGAATTTTATAGGAACGAACCACTTGTAAATCTTCTCTTTTTAGAAGAATTGTGGCCTCAAATTCATCCGATAAATTTAAGTTTTCGGTTAATGGCGTAATCTGAACTACTCCATTTAACTGATTTTTTGCTTGTGCTATTTCTTGAAACAAATTCATATTTTCTCCTATTTGGATTTTTTATTCCACAATTTTCTTCATTGCTGTCATTGCGTTACGAAGTTCTGCTCCACAAATTTCAATTGAGTGATTTCTAATCGCTGCGTTAATTTTTACCAATTCAAAATTATCAGTGGCAACAGTTGCACCTGAATTAAAGTTTTTTCCAATTAAATTGGTGTCCACTTTTTTCATAAAATCAGCCAAAAGCGGTTTGCAAGCGTGATCAAATAAATAGCAACCATATTCCGCTGTATCTGATATTACTCGGTTCATTTCAAATAATTTTTTTCTTGCAATTGTATTCGCAATAAGCGGTGTTTCATGCAATGATTCATAATAGGCCGATTCATTTTTAATTCCGGCAGAAGTCATTGTTTCATACGCCAATTCCACTCCCGATTTTACAAAAGCGACCATCAAAGTGGCATTATCAAAATATTCCTGTTCCGAAATCTCGATTGTTCCGGCAGCTGTTTTTTCGAAATGGGTTTCGCCCGTTGACTCTCTCCAAGTTAGTAGATTTTTATCACCATTTGCCCAATCTTCCATCATAGTTTTAGAAAAATCGCCTGATAAAATATCGTCCATATGCTTGTTAAACAATGGCGTCATAATAGTTTTTAATTCGTCAGCCAATTTAAAAGCTTCGACTTTAGCCGGATTAGAAAGTCGGTCCATCATGTTGGTAATTCCACCTATTTTCAATGCTTCAGTAATTACTTCCCAACCGTATTGAACCAGTTTTGAAGCATAGGAAGCATCAATTCCTTTTTCTGTCATTTTGTTAAAACTTAAAATCGAACCTGTTTGTAGCAAGCCACAAAGAATGGTTTGTTCTCCCATCAAATCCGATTTTACTTCAGCAACAAACGATGATAATAAAACACCTGCTTTATGTCCGCCAGTTCCAACGCAATA
>CALQCV020000273.1 GCA_943329165.2 Candidatus Nitrotoga sp. CP45
GTCATGCTGTCTAAAGCGAAGAAAGTAGCGTTCACATTGGTCGCTTTGCTATCGTTGATGTACTGCACATTGTGAATTTTGAGTACTTTTTCTAAACGATGCGCAACACCTTGAAAATTGGATAAACTCTCACGAATTGTTTGCTTTCTGATTTTCATCAGTAGCGCTACCGAAGTTGCTGCCATAGCATTTTTCATGTTGTGTTTTCCTTCCAGAGAAACTTCTCCGGTTTTCATTTCAAATTCTTCGTTGTTGATGATGATGTCCATAGTGTCGTTTTTTATAAATGCTCCGTTTTCAAATGTTTTTGTTAATGAAAAAGGAATTAATTGGGCTTTAGTTTTGTTTGTTTTGAACCATTCTGAAATCGCCTCGTCATCTGCGTCATAAATGAGATAATCATTCTCGGTTTGGTTCATTGTTATTCTAAATTTTGATGCGATATAGTTTTCATATTTATATTCGTATCGGTCCAAATGATCCGGACTTATATTTGTTATTATCGCTATGTCCGGCCTGAACTTTATGCTTCCATCCAATTGAAAACTACTCAACTCCAACACATAGCAATCGTAATTCTCTTCGGCTACTTGCCAGGCAAAACTTTTTCCGATGTTACCTCCTAGACCGACATTCAATCCTCCTTCTTTCAGTAAATGATAGGCTAACATTGTTGTTGTTGTTTTGCCGTTGCTTCCTGTTATTCCGATGGTTTTCGCATTTGTAAACTGAACTGTAAATTCAATTTCTGAAATTACCGGAATTCCTTTTTCCAAAAGCTTTTTTACTATTGTTGCTTTTTCTGGAATTCCTGGACTTTTCATTACCACATCAGCATTCAGAATCAGGGTTTCCGTATGGGTTTCGTCTTCCCATTTAATTTCATATTGTTTAAGAACTTCTTTGTAATTGTCTTTTATTTCTCCAAAATCAGAAACAAAAACATCGTATCCTTGTTTCTTCCCCAAAATGGCTGTTCCAACACCACTTTCTCCACCGCCAAGTATTACTAATCGTTGCATTATCTCAATTTTAATGTCACAATAGACACTATAGTTAACAGAATTGCCACAATCCAAAAACGGGTTACAATTTTACTTTCGTGATAGCCTTTCTTTTGGTAATGATGGTGCAATGGCGACATGAGGAAAATTCGTTTCCCTTCTCCGAAGCGTTTCTTAGTGTATTTGAAATAAGAAACCTGCAGAATTACGGATAAATTTTCAGCGAAAAAGATGGCGCATAACACTGGTAATAGCATTTCTTTTCGAACCGAAATAGCCAAAACTGCTATAATTCCACCGATAGTTAAACTTCCTGTATCGCCCATAAAAACTGTAGCTGGAAAGGAATTGTACCAAAGAAATCCGATTAGTGCCCCAACAAAAGCGGCAATAAAAACAGTCATTTCACCCGAATTTGGAATGTACATGATGTTCAGGTAGCTTGATAAAATGACGTTACCCGAAACGAAGGCAAAAATTCCGAGAGCGAGTGCCGAAATAGCGGAAGTACCGGCGGCTAATCCGTCAATTCCATCAGTTAAATTAGCTCCGTTTGAAACTGCAGTAATAATGAAAATTACTATGGGAATAAAAACCAACCAAGCCCAATTTTCATATCCTTCTCCGGTCCATTCGATGATTTTGGCATAATCCAATTCGTTGTTTTTTGTGAATGGAATAGTAGTTACCACAGATTTAATTTCAGCAGGTGTTTGTGCAATAACGTTCTTCGTTTGATTGAAGGAAATTGGCGTAGCTGATCTTTCTCGAACCGTTACACTTGGATTAAAATATAACACAGAGCCAACAACCAAACCTAAACCAACCTGACCAACAACCTTGAAAATTCCTTTTAAACCTTGTTTGTCTTTTTTGAAAATTTTGATGTAATCGTCAATGAACCCAATAGTTCCCATCCAAAGTGTGGTTACAACCAAAAGGATGATGTAAATGTTATTTAGTTTGGTTAACAACAAAACTGGAATTAACGTAGCAATGATGATGATTAATCCACCCATTGTTGGTGTTCCTGCTTTTTGCTTTTGACCTTCAAGACCAAGTTCTCTAACGGTTTCACCTACTTGTTGATTTCTCAAAAAAGTGATAATTTTTTTTCCGTAAATGGTTGAAATCATTAGCGAAAGAATTAATGCTAAAGCCGAACGAAAAGTGATATACCGGAAAACTCCTGCTCCAGGAACATCCATTGTTTTGTCGAGGTATTCAAATAAATAATATAACATATTTGGTTATGTGTTAATTTGGTTATTTGTCTAGTTGTTCTAAAAGTTCTTTTACAATTTTCATGTCGTCAAAATCGTGGCGAACTCCATTAATTTCCTGGTAGGTTTCATGCCCTTTTCCTGCGATTAGAATAATATCATTTGGCCCAGCCAACTGGCAGGCGGTTTTAATAGCTTGTTTTCTATCAACAATGGCCAAAGTTTTCCTTTGATTTTGTGGTTGTACGCCTTCTTCCATGTCGGCAATAATATCTATTGGATCTTCGGTTCTTGGATTGTCAGACGTGATGATAACCTTATTGCTCATCGTTGAAGCAATGTTTGCCATTATTGGTCTTTTGATTTTATCTCTGTCGCCTCCGCAACCTACAACCGTAATCAATTGTTCATTATTAGAGCGAATGTCATTGATGGTTTTTAAGACATTTTCTAAAGCATCCGGCGTATGTGCATAATCTACAATTGCGGTAATTTGGAAATTGGAAACAATAAATTGGAAACGTCCCGAAACACTTTCTAATTCTGATAATAATCGCAATGCTTCTAATTTATCTACGCCTAATTCGACTGCAGTTCCATAGATTGCCAATAAATTATAAGCATTGAATGTTCCTATTAATCGAACCCAAACTTCGCTTTCGTTAATCTTTAACAACAATCCCGACAATTGGTTTTCCAAAATTTGCGCTTTATAATCAGCGTACGATTTCAAAGCATACGTCAGTTTTCGGGCTGCTGTATTTTGAATCATTACCAAACCGTTTTTATCGTCAATGTTAGTCAATACAAATGCTGATTTTGGTAAATGGTCAAAAAATGATTTTTTTACATCACGGTATTCTGCAAATGTTGGATGATAATCTAAATGATCATGAGACAAATTGGTGAAAACGCCACCTTCAAA
>CALQCV020000274.1 GCA_943329165.2 Candidatus Nitrotoga sp. CP45
AGGCACAACTATTTATTGGCTGTGGTATTACAAAAGACAGTAATCCTGTGGATGAATATATTGAAACGGTCAATAAATCAATGACGATGAAAAAGATTTTATAAATTGATAATTGATAATTGATAATTGATAATTGATAATTGATAATTGATAATTTTGAAGTTAAATAACTTATACTAAATAATATGAAACTAGACATATTAGCTTTTGGTGCGCATCCGGATGATGTAGAATTAGGTTGCAGCGGAACTATTGCCAAAGAAATTTCTTTAGGAAAAAAAGTCGGCATTATTGATTTAACTCGTGGTGAATTGGGAACTCGTGGTTCTGTGGAAATCAGAGATTCTGAATCGGCGCTTGCCGCTGAAATTTTAGGAATTTCCGTTCGTGAAAATTTAAATATGCGTGATGGTTTTTTTGTAAATGATGAAGCACATCAACTACAAATTATAAAAATTATTCGAAAATATCAACCGGAAATTGTGCTTTGCAATGCTATTAAAGACCGGCATATTGATCACGGCAAAGGGAGCAAACTTGTTTCGGATGCTTGTTTTCTATCAGGTTTGAGAAGAATAGAGACTACTTTCGATGGTAAAAATCAAGAAGCTTGGCGTCCCAAAAGGGTCTATCATTATATTCAATGGGAAAACATTGAACCTGATTTTGTGGTCGATATTACTGGATTTATTGATAAAAAAACAGATAGCATTTTGGCCTATTCCTCACAGTTTTATTCTGAAAATTCGAATGAACCTGTAACACCAATTGCCACTAAAAACTTCTTGGAAAGCATACATTATCGCTCTCAGGATTTTGGTCGATTAGTAGGCGTAGAGCATGCTGAAGGATTCACGGTTGAAAGATATTTGGCTGTCAATAGCTTAAGCGATTTAAAGTAACTTTTTAATTTTTTTCTTGGAGGTAGAATAGAATTTATACTATATTTGCACTCGTTAAAAATGGTGGTTGTAGCTCAGCTGGTTAGAGTATTGGTTTGTGGTGCCGAGGGTCGCCGGTTCGAACCCGGTCAGCCACCCTTAACTAAAAAGTCCTGAAATTTCAGGACTTTTTTGTTTATATCACTTATCGACCATCCGTTTTATCTACTATTAATTTGTCTTTTCTATTAGCAATTTCCCACGCAATTGCAAAGGCATATTGAGTTCTTTTGGTTAGGGCATCAAACTCAATTTTAGTTACTTCATCAGTAGCTTTGTGATAATCTTCATGTGTTCCGTTGAAAAGGAATACTGATGGAATACCGTTTTTGGCAAAATTATAATGATCGGAACGATAGTAAAAACGATTGGGATCTTTTTTATCGTTGTATTTATAATCTAATGTGAGTAAGTTATATTTCTTATTTACTTCTTCACAGACATTGAATAAATCGGTTGATAAATAATCAGAGCCAATCAAATATATATAGTTATTAGAATCTTCGTGAAACGGATCGCGTCTTCCAATCATGTCTATATTGACATCGGCAACTGTATTGGCTAAAGGAAAAAGTGGATTTTCAGAATAAAAACGTGAACCATGTAAACCATGTTCTTCGCCTGTCATATGAAGAATTAAGACGGAACGTTTAGGACCATGACCTTCATCTTTAGCTTTTTGAAATGCAGCGGCAATTTCCATAATAGCAACTGTTCCTGAGCCATCATCATCGGCACCGTTGTAGATTTCTCCTTTATTAATACCCACGTGATCATAATGAGCTGAAATTATCACGATCTCATCTGGCTTTTCTGATCCTTCAATAAAGGCCCAAATGTTTTCTGAATCGGGAAGATTTTCGTTGCGTCTTGCATTTAAAAAGGCAGCCGGAATATGTTGGTAATAATCGGTGGCTCCTTTAGGAAAACTGACACCATGGCTCATATACCAATCAATAATATAACGACCTGCTTTTTTTTGACCTTCACTTCCAGTATCTCGACCTTCCATACCATCAGAAGCAATAATTTCAAGATTTTGTTCTAGGCTTTCCCTAGAAATAATATCAATATAATTATTTTTTGAATGATCAACAGGTTTTACCGCAATAACAGCTTTCTGGCTTGAACAATTTAAAAATACAAACGAGAACAGTAATAATGCAATTGTTTTTCTAATCATGATATTGTTAATGGATATTGATAAAGGTATATACGATAAATGCTAAAAATAAGATGCCCATTAAAACAAAATTGATGCAAAGCATGCCTATGCTTTTAAGAAATGAGATGATGCGGGTTTCGCCATAAAAACGACGATGCGCTGGATTTAATAATAGAACATCCAAAATATATCTTACAAATTTAATCAATCTATTTAAAGTTTTGAAAAAAAGTGTTTTCTTATCCACAATTTGGACAAAATCTATTTTCTACAACGTAATTACAATTCAAGCAAGTTTTGTCTTTTCTTAAAGGACTTCTGGATATATAAAATAGTTATAAAAATCAAAATGTAAATCTATTAAAATTATTTCTACTTTTGAGATACGAAATATAAAACCATGCAATCAAAAGCTACAACTGTTGAACAATATTTAGCTGAATTACCGGAAGATAGAAAAGCAGCCATGTTAAAACTTCGCAATGCTATAAAAGAAAATTTACCTCAAGGCTTTGAAGAAGTCATTAGTTACGGAATGTTGGGTTATGTTGTGCCACATTCTATTTATCCGTCTGGTTATAATTGTAATCCGAAATTGCCATTGCCTTTTATTAATTTGGCTTCCCAAAAGAATTTTATTGCCTTATATCACATGGGAATTTATGCCAATAAAAATTTGGAATCTTGGTTTGTTTCAGAATATCCAAAACACGTCAAAACAAAACTTGATATGGGAAAAAGCTGTATTAGATTTAAAAAAATGGATGATATTCCATTTGATTTTATTGGAGAATTGGCAGCTAAAGTGTCTGTGGAAGATTGGATTTCAAATTACGAAAAAGCATTTAGGAAATAAGATGATTGTAATTCAAAGAAATACAGACGAAAATTATACAAGTATTAGAGCCATTGCCGCCGCAGTTTGGCCAATAGCTTATAGTGAAACTTTGAGTCAGGAGCAGCTAGATTATATGATGGAAATGATGTATAGTGTTTCGTCATTGAAACTACAGGCTAAC
>CALQCV020000275.1 GCA_943329165.2 Candidatus Nitrotoga sp. CP45
ATTTCTTATTAGAAAATTTATAAAACGGTTACCGCTATTGAATTAAACGTTTAGAAATTAAATTAATTACGAAGTAATCCACAAAATAAGAGTAACTAAATAGTGTGAATTCTACAAGTATAACTGCGAATTGTATAATAAGGATTGACCTATTAGATAGTAACTTTATGGAATATCAAAATTAAATTAGTAATCCCTAAAATAAATAATCATGAGCAATTTACTTTACACAGTGGCAGTAATACTATTAATCTTATGGGCAGTCGGTTACTTTGCCTATAATGTCGGAGGAATTATTCACATATTGCTTTTGATAGCAGTAATTGCAATAATTCTTAGATTAATCCAAGGAAAAAGAATTTAAAAAAAATCAATAATAATTAAAAACAATTAAAGTTATGAATGCAAACAAAGTGTTAATGGGTGTTTTAGGTGGTGTTGCTGTAGGAGCAGTTGCAGGAATTCTTTTTGCGCCAGCAAAAGGAACTAAAACAAGAAAAAGAATTATGAAAAAAGGGAATAATTTAAAAAAAGACTTGAAAAACAAGTTAGAGAATGTTTACAATACGGTTACCACCAAATATGAAGACGTTCTTGACCAGGCAAAAGAATTTGCCACCGATCATCAAGAAAAATAGAATCTTTATTCTAAATTTTTTTATACTATTATGGAAAATAGCGCCGCTACGATTGAAAAGCTCTTCGAAAGAATAGAACAGTATAGCAAGACTTCGTTCAAACTCTACAAGTACTCGGCCATTTATGAAATAGCAGCACTATTCTCCTCTGTAGCCGTAAAATTAGTAATGACACTGATTGTTTTCATTGTTGTCTTACTGTTTACAGTTGCCTTATCTCTTTGGATTGGCGATATGTTGGGAAATACAGCTTACGGGTTTTTAATTATGGGAATGTTCTATATTTTTCTTGGTATCTTCTTATTCCTATTCCGAAAAACATGGATAAAAATACCAGTGAGTAACTTTGTAATCAAAAGTTTTGAACTCCCGAAACAATAAAAATAGAGTTATGAAAACCCTAGATGAAAAAGACCTACTAATACAACACATTATTTTCTTAGAAAGAAAACAAACGGAAGAATTAAGTCTACTTAAATTAGAGTTTCACAGTACAATCGAGCAATTAAATCCTTTGTATTTTATTAAAAATACGTACAAGCAATTAACCGCTCCCACCGATATAAAATCAGGATTAGTAAATGGTGCTGTTACTATGACTTCCCACTTTTTAACCCAAAATTCATTCTTAAGTCGGTTCCAAAAACCACTCAAAAACATACTCGGAAACGTAGTGATGTCTTTACTAGATAAACTAAATCACAAAAAAGAATCCCAACAATAAACTACCTACAAATGTTAAAACCAAAAGATTTATTAGTCAACAAAACCCAGAAAGAACAAAACAAGCTGGCGCTTTTCTATTGTATCCTCTTCCTCATCTCCTATCTTTCTTTAAAAGCCATAATCAATGGCAACCATTTTGTGTGGGCCGCATTCACTCAGAAAACAAATACCACGATATAAAAAACTTCGCAGAAATGGGGAGTTTTTTTTAAGAAGAAAATAGCGAAGAGATTATAGATAATAGACCATTGACGTACTGTCTATCATCTTTTAGTCTATTCTGTTTTTAATTACCTAAATTTAACACATATACTATGCGTGCATAATATATTTATTGTATCTTTGAACTTCCAAAGAAATCGATATAGTAAAACATGAAAGACAAAACCATAGACTATATACTCCGCGCAACCTGGCAAGCCGTCTCCAGAATGTACAACGAAGAGGCTTCGAAGTTTGAAGGTTCTATGGCCATAGGTTTTGCACTATTAAGTATCGAGAAAGACGATGGTACTCCGTCAACAGCAATAAGTTCTAGAATGGGAATGGAAGCAACAAGCTTAACAAGAACTCTAAAAACTTTAGAGGAAAAAGGATTGATTATTCGAAAGAAAAATCCAAAAGACGGAAGAGGTGTTTTAATATATTTAACTGATTTTGGAAAACAAATGAGAGCACAATCTAAAGAAACTGTTCTACAATTCAATGATACCATTCGTAAAAACATCTCAGAGGAAAAATTACAAAACTTCATGGAAGTGGCAGATATTATTAATGAGTTGATTAGTGAGAAGAAAATATTTTAAAAATAGATAATAGACGGATAGATATAAGATAATAGACAATCTGTAATAATAAAGTCCATCATCTATTAGTCTATAATCTATCATCTTTAACAAACAACATATGAAAAGAATAATCAAAAAAGTGGCAGTAGTCGGATCCGGAATCATGGGTTCAGGCATTGCGTGTCATTTTGCTAACATCGGTTTGGAAGTGTTGCTTTTGGATATCGTTCCGAATGCTTTAACTGAAATCGAAGAAAAGAAAGGTTTATCGCTGGAAAGCAAAGTCGTTCGCAATCGCATTGTGAATGAACATTTAGCCAATGCATTAAAGTCGAATCCTTCCCCTATTTACAGTCAGAAGTTTGCTAGTAGAATTACTACTGGAAACACTTCGGACGACATGGCTAAAATAGCAAACTACGATTGGATTATCGAAGTGGTAGTCGAACGTTTAGACATCAAGAAGTTGGTCTTTGAACAGATCGAAAAGTTCAGAAAACTAGGAACTTTGGTAACTTCAAATACTTCGGGTATTCCAATTAAGTTTATGAGCGAAGGTCGCAGCGCCGATTTCCAAAAGCATTTCTGTGGCACACATTTCTTCAATCCGGCGCGTTATTTGAAGTTGTTCGAAATCATTCCGGGACCGCAAACTTCAACTGAAGTATTGGATTTCCTGTTTGATTACGGTTCAAAATATTTGGGCAAAACTTCGGTCGTAGCCAAAGATACTCCAGCGTTTATTGGTAACCGAATCGGAATCTTCGGCATTCAAAGTTTATTCCACTTAGTAAAAGATATGGGCTTGACCATTGAAGAAGTAGATAAACTTACCGGACCAGTTATTTGTAGACCAAAATCGGCTACTTTCAGAACTGTTGATGTGGTTGGTTTAGATACACTCGTTCATGTAGCAAATGGATTATATGAAGGTTGCCCAAATGACGAAGCTCACGAACTGTTCAA
>CALQCV020000276.1 GCA_943329165.2 Candidatus Nitrotoga sp. CP45
ACGGATTCTGGAACAGGAATTGTAACGACTGGATATTCATCGGATGTAATGTTTAGAAAAGTTTTTGGAACTCCTAATAAATTCAACATAGGGTTGTCAAAATCAGATAATGCTGCCGATTGTATATGGAGTCCAACTGATTATGACTTTGGCACACAATACTTAATTATGATTAGCTATGAAAATATTGGAGATGCTGATTCTTTAAATCAAGTGGCAAATTTATGGATTAACCCTACAACTACAACGCTTCCAATTCCGGTTCCTACTTTAACACAAAACAATCCAACAGCATCTGTATCTAGAGATAATATAGATAGAATTAAAATATTACAGGCATCTACAACATCTACTCCATTATCAATTATTGACGAAATTAGAGTTGCAAATAACTGGGGAGAAGCTTTAGGTGATACATCAACGTTGGGAATTACTTCTGTTACAAATACAGGATTTAAAATGTATCCAAATCCAGTTTCAAATGGAAAATTGTACATCTCTTCTTCTTCTAATTTAGAAAAAGAAGTGTCGATTTTCAATGCTCTAGGACAACGAGTACTTCAAACTAAAACAATCACTACGGAGGCTATTAATGTTTCTAATTTGAATAAAGGAACGTATTTTGTAAAAATTACTGAAGATGGAATTACAGCAACAAAAAAATTAATTATTCAATAAGTAAGTCAAAAGTTTTAATGTCGTAAAGTCAAAGGTCTCGAGAAAGTAAAAAACTATTTAAAATAGCGTATTACAATAATTTAAATATTTTAAAATACGACACTTATTACCTCCACTACTTATTTTCTAAATACAATTGAAAATGCGGTATTTTTTAATAAAAAATATCGCATTTTTAATCAAAAATATAAGTCTAAAAATCACGCAAACCAACACACAATGAAAAAAACGCTGTTAATTACTATTTTAGTATTCTCTTTTACCTTATTTGTGAATGCACAGACTAAGGACACAATTATTAAAAAGCCTGTCACTTTTCCTAAAAATTATGTTGCGCAACTTGATGTAGTGTATACAAATGTTAAAGATTGGGAAGGCAAAACAGATTTGTACCTGGCTCTAAGTGAGCCTAAGCCTACTCCAGTTATTATAAATATTCATGGAGGTGGCTGGAAATCTGGATCTAAAGATACTCAAGGTGGATTTAGCGCCTTTTTTAAAGCTGGTTTTGCAGTTGCCAATATGGAATATCGAATGAGTGGGCAAGCAAAAGCGCCTGCTGCAATTGAGGACACAAGATGTATGCTAGTTTATTTGATACGCAATGCTAAAAAATTGAATATTGATCCTAATAAAATCATTATCATGGGTGGAAGTGCAGGAGGACATTTAGCGTTAATGGGAGGATTACTTGGTAATGATCATCGTTTTGATACAAATTGTTTAGGAACTGAAAACATCAAGGTTGCAGCAATAATTGATAAATATGGGATTATGGATGTATGGGATTGGACTTATGGTCCAGATCACAAAAGTTCTTCACCAGCTGCATGGCTTGGTGACAATTTAAAAAACGAAGTTTTCATCAAATCGGTTTCTCCAATTACCTATGTAACCAAAAATAGCCCACCCGTCTTTTTAGTGCATGGTGATGCAGATCCTACAGTACCTTATAGACAATCGATTGAATTGTATAAAAAACTGCAAGAATTAGGAGTTAAATCTGAACTTTTTACTGTACCAGGTGGCTTACATGGGAAATTTGAAAAAGATACAAATACAGAAATTAATGTGGCAATACTAAAATTTATAGCCAATTTAGAATCTTTTAAATAAGATAGTATTACTATAAAATTTTATCCTTCAACCCAAATGAAAATTCCTTTTGCATTTTTAGTTACCGTTGTACCCTTTTTTTGTCATTCTCAAGTAGTTTTAAAAGCCGATGGGCCAGGAAATACTTATGAATTAATTAATAGTGTATTATCACCTGGAAATGAGGCAGTAGAACACCCAGAATGTATTCACGGTGCCTTTGGAAGACACATCGCCGAAGTTTGGGATGAAGATTTAAAAGAAAATGTTTTTGAATTTTATTCGCATGTAACTCCAGATAATGACCGTTGTGAAAAACTAGATCGCCAACGTGTTGAAATTAAAACCTACGAACCGTCACCAGATAATCTGAAAGGAACACTAGGAGAAACCGTTACTTATAAATGGAAATTTAAACTTCCAAAAGGATTTCAACCTTCAGGCAGTTTTACACATTTACATCAAATAAAAGCTGTTGGAGGTTCACAAGACTTACCTATTTTTACATTAACAGCAAGAAAAAGTAAAATCAATCAACTGATTGTAAAATATAATAATGAAACAACAGTTGCCAGTGCCAATCTTTCTGAATTTGAAGGGGTTTGGGTTGAAATTACAGAAAAAATAAAAATTGGTGCTAACGGAACCTATTCCATTACGATTAAAAAAGTGAAAAATGGTGAAGAATTACTATCTTTTAGCAGTAACGACTTGATGACCATTAGACCAGATAATGATTTCATTAGACCAAAATGGGGAATTTATAGAAGTCTTAATAAAGCAGCCGATTTAAGAGATGAAGCGGTTCGATTTAATGAATTCTCGATTAGAGAAGGAGTAAATTGATTGTATTTACATAAATAAAAGTGAAAACAGCAGCAATTTTAGTTTTTATCAGTATAAATATTTCCTATTCGCAAGTTATTTTAAATGCAAATGGACCAGGAAATACATACGAAAGAATTACAAACTTTTTTGCTCCAGGAAATGGTGTTAGTGCTGTAGAAGCGCCCGATTTATTCCATCCTTGGGCATCTGGACGACACATCGCAGAGGTTCTAGATTCGGAGTTAAATAAATATGTTTTCGAATTTTATTCACATGCTTTATTAGATAATGAACCTGTTGATCCAACATTAACAGATAGGCAACGGGTTGAAATTAAAACCTATGCCGCTTCACCCGATAATTTAAAAGGAACTCTAGGTGAAAATATTATCTATAAATGGCGATTTAAAATACCAACTGGGTTTCAGCCTTCGGCAAATTTCACGCATTTACATCAAATAAAAGCAGTTGATGGAGATGATAGCAGTCCA
>CALQCV020000277.1 GCA_943329165.2 Candidatus Nitrotoga sp. CP45
CAGAAGAACGTGTTAAATTCTGAATGATAATTTCACCATCTTTCACAATTACTTTAGAAATGTTATTCGAAGTTTCTACCAAGTCGGCCATATCAGCACTCATTCGGTAAACGCCATTGTGAGCTGTATAAATAGAACGAAGTAATCCTTCCTGAACGCCTAAATCCATAACATGCTTAGGCAAATCACTTTTTACAATTTCAATTGTTAAGTTAGGCTCCGTTGTCTTAAATTCAAATTTGACATCGTTGATGATTTCCTCCATATCAAACACAAAAGCTTCATCATACATTCCGGCCACAATCACTTTCGCCACACTTTCACGCGGAATGGCATTACGTAAACTTCCACCGGCAATTTCTGAAATCTGCAACCCAAAATTCTCAAAACCATCAAACAATAAACGGTTCATAATCTTGTTGGCATTACCCAAACCTTTATGAATATCCATTCCTGAGTGTCCGCCATTCAAACCTTTTACGGTTATCGTGTAACCCACAGAACCTTCAGGTGTTTCTTCCTGATTGTAACTTCTAGTTGCTGTAACATCAACACCACCGGCGCAACCAATATCAATTTCATCGTCTTCTTCGGTATCTAAATTCAACAAAATTTCTCCTTTTAGAATTCCACCTTTTAAGTTCAAAGCACCTGTCATTCCGGTTTCTTCATCAATTGTAAACAGTGCTTCTATTGCTGGATGTGGAATGTCCTTGCTTTCCAAAATTGCCATAATTGCCGCAACTCCAAGTCCATTATCAGCGCCAAGCGTAGTTCCTTTGGCACGAACCCAATCACCATCAACATACATATCAATCCCTTGCGTATCGAAGTCAAAATTGGTGTCGTTATTTTTTTGGTGTACCATATCCAAATGCCCTTGAAGGACAATAGTTTTACGATTTTCCATTCCAGCAGTTGCTGGTTTTCGGATGATTACGTTACGGATTTCGTCTTCAAAAGTTTCCAGTCCTAAACTGTTTCCAAAGTCTTGCATAAACTGAATCACTCGTTCTTCTTTCTTGGACGGACGAGGCACCGCATTCAAATCGGCGAATTTATTCCAAAGTGCTTTTGGTTCAAGGTTTCTAATTTCTTGGCTCATTATTTATAAAGATGTTTTATAAGTTACAATTTTAATAATTCAGTAAGTTTCTCGTTGATATTTTCAATATCATTTCTGTTTAATTCTCCTAATTTTCCGAGAACTAAATCTCTATCTAGAGTTGTTATTTTTGACAAACGAAGTAATGATGTTTTTTTCAAACCATTAATCTTATTAGGCTCAAGAGTTATATCAAATTTATTTTGCCATTTGAATTGTGTAGTGATGAAAGCAACAATAATATCTAAATCTGAAATTACTAAGACCAATGCTGGTCTTATTTTTTTGCCTTTCAAATCTGTAAATGGAAAAGATAGCAATACTAAATCGCCTTTCTTCATTGATATTTTTCTTTTATGTCACTTACCTTATAAAGCTCGTCTTCTTCTTGAAGAAACTCATAAGATTTAGAATCTGAAATAATATTTTTAATTCCTTCATTTAAAATTTTATCATCAATTCTGTTTGCTAAAAAACTAACATATTCAGATACTTCTTCAAGACGTTTAGCCGAAAGTTGGTTGAGTTTTTCGATAGTAACTTTAAGAAGCTCTTCCCGTGACATAAAAAGTCTGTATTTATTTCATCACAAATTTACAAAAAAAGAAATAGCAGTTATCTATTTGTGTTATTTTTATAGCCAAATTAAAAACTGTGAAACGCAAATATATACTTCCGATTTTTTTGGTATTCCAGATAATTATCCTAAAAATACTGGTGTTTTTTCCCGAATTGGTTGAACGGTATTACAGCAATGGTTTATATGTTTTTACTTCAAGATTTGAGCGAACAATTTTAGGCTCGATTCCATTCTCTTTTGGAGATATATTGTATGGAATTCTAATTGTTTACTTATTGATTTCTATCGGGAAAACGAGAAAAACATGGCGAAAACAATGGAAAGACAATCTATTGAAAGTCTTGAGTGGCTTTTCAATTTTCTATTTCATATTTCATCTGTTTTGGGGAATGAATTATTATCGAATGCCCCTTTTTGAGAAAATGAATATTCAAAGAGAATATTCCAGTAAAGACTTATATGCGTTTACAGAAAAGTTGATAGCTAAAACCAACGAAGTACAATTCGCCATTACGCATAATAAAAATCAGAAAGTAAGCAATCCGTATTCGCAGGATAGTATTTTTAAAAAGACGCAAAACGGTTATGATAATTTAGCTAATCAATATCCTTTTTTTAAGTATGAAATTCCGAGTCGAAAAAAATCTTTGTTTAGTTTACCATTGACTTATATGGGTTTTGGCGGCTATTTGAATCCGTTTACCAATGAATCACAAGTGAATTATAAGTTACCAATGTATAGCTTTCCAAATGTTGTTTGCCACGAAATGGCACATCAAATTGGTTATGCCAGTGAAAGTGAATGCAATTTTATTGGCTTTATGGCTTGCATTAAAAATGATGATTTGTACTTTCAATATGCTGCTTATAATGTGGCGTTGCGTTATTGTTTGGAGAATGTGATTATGAAAGATGAGGCAAGATTTAAAGCATTCAGACCAACAATCAATCCCGGAATTATTGCGAACTTTAAAGAAACTGAATTTTTTTGGAAACAATATGACACCTTTATTGACAAAGGATTTCACGCTTTTTATGACCAATTCCTAAAAGTAAACCAACAAAAAGATGGCTTGGAAAGCTATAGTAAATTTGTTGATTTATTGATTAATTACTACAAAGGTAAAGACCTAAAGTAAAAATTACGAATTACGAATTTCAAATTAAGAATTACGAATACTATAGTCTATCTTCTATATTCTTTTCTCTTTCTTCTACCTCACATTCTGCTTAAAGTAAATCACCGTAGCACCTAGTCCATACTTTTGATAATTAGCGTCTTGATAAACAATATTATCATATCTTCCTAACAAGAAATCAAGATCAGATTTCAGCACACCTTCTCCAACACCGTGTATAAAAACAATCTTCGGAATGCGATTTCGAATGGC
>CALQCV020000278.1 GCA_943329165.2 Candidatus Nitrotoga sp. CP45
TAAAAAGGATTTTAGCACACCGCTATCAAGCATTTTTCCCATCAAAAAAACATGACTGCCCTGATTTATTTTAAATGTACTTCCTACAGAATAGTTAATCAAAGAACCCGTTAAAATAGAAAGTGTTACAATAATTGTTGGTAATAAAAAAGACAACTCTTTCTTTGCTTTCGGAATAAATTTAGTTCTGGTGATTACAAAAAGTCCTAAAACTGTCAAAATGGAAATTAGGTAATTCGAGAAATGAGCATTTATCGAAAAAACTAAGAGAAATGAAAAAATAACTTTTTGGTAAATTTTATAGTCCTTTTTTAAAGCTAATAAAAGTAGAGTGCCGATAGCAGTAACCGTAAAAATATCAGGCATTATTTGACTTGTATACCATCCTAAACCGGTAAACCATGACAATAATGCCAAACCTATCAAAAATAATCTTTTGGAAATAGTTTTGTTAATTACTCTTGTGATATGCCAAAGTACGTATGAAACGATAAGTGATTGAGCAAAAACAACCAACCACAAGGAAAAATTAAAGCTGAAAAACCGAATAAACAAGCCATACATTATGGTTCTGTGCTCAGGAATTACTAAATCCATTCCGCTCTGAATATAGGAACCAGTATCAGAATAAACTAAAGGATAACCGTTATAAAAAGCTGGAATAAGAAGTGTAATCGCGGCTAGCAGATAAAACAATATTTTTTTTAATAGCATATAATTAAAATATTTAGGAGATTTAGATAATACCTAATTTTCTGCAGCAAATATATTAAAAGTTTGTAACTCTTACTGTTTAAACGAAAAAAAGAAAAGCAACCACAATTATGAAATCACATATGTTGCAGTTGATTATAATTTGTTAAATGTACTTTAGCTATTCTTCGTAGCGTTCCATTTCTCGGTCGTAGAATTCTCCGGCTAGAGTAATTAAATGTTCCATTTCGCTTTCTAATTCGGTTTCATCTTCACCTTCTAAATCTTCGATAAACTCTACTTCGTCGTCTTTCAAATTAATTATAAAACGAGGGAAATCGAGATGAATGACAAAAATATCATCTTCGGGTAAATCAGAATTGTCGGCTAGTAAAAATTTTGGTAATTGCATGTTTATTTGTGTTATCTGTTATCAGTTGTCTGTCACAAAAATAGTTAAAAACAGATAACTCATAGCAGATAACCGACAACAAAGATTATTTATCAGACAAAATTACCGGAGCACTTCCTTTGCCCATAAAAATTATTTTGGTATTAGACGAAGTCGCGATTTCTTTTTGTGCTTTAATTTGTTCGTATTGTAATTGTTTATCGGTCAAGCCAGATGAAATAATTTTTTGATAATCGGCTATCCCTTGTGCCTCTACCCTTTTGCGTTCGGCTTCTTGTTTTTCTTTTTGCAAAACGAAAGTCATTTTTTGAGCTTCTTGTTCTGCATTAATCTTACTTTCTATCGTTATTTTTACAGAAGCTGGAAGATTAATATTTCGGATTAATAATTGCTCCAAAACCAAACCTCTTTTTTTAAAATCAGTTTCTATACTTTTAAAAATTCGTTGCTGAAATTCTTCTCTCTTAGTAGAATATAATGCTACAGCATCATAATAAACTGCATTATCACGAATTCGTGTTCGAGTAACTGGTCGAACAATTTTATCCGTATAGTTTTCACCAATACTCTTTAGAATTTTTGGAGCATCTTGTGGAACAACCCTATACAACACGGTTAAATCTATTACTACTTCTAATCCGTCATTAGATAGAACCCTAATCGCATCATCGCCTTCTTTATCGCCTTCATCATGAATGGCCGACATGGTATAGTTTTGAGTTTGTGCATCAAAAATAGTAATGTCTAATAGTGGATTTACGAAATGCAAACCACTTTCTAAAACATCAGCTTGCACATTTCCAAAAAGTGATTTAACTCCTAACTTCCCGGCATCAATTTGTTTAAAGGACGAAGATAACAAACCAATTAAAATAATGACAATACCAAAAATTTTAAAAAGATTTGCAAATTTCGACAGTGGATTTTCGTTGTTTTTTAATGTAAAGCTGATAATAATTAAGACAACACCAATAATAAGTGAAAGTATCATTTTTTTAAGTTTTAAAATTAGACGGTGGTTATACGCAACTATTAAATGTAAGTTACAATTTCGAGTTATGAGTTTCGAGTTATAATTTTTTGTTTAATAAAAGAATCAATTATCAATTATCAATTATCAATTATCAATTATCATTTTTTCCGTCAGATAATGAAATCGAATGAATAGGAAAATCGCAGCAGCAGTCAATCCCGCCAACAATCCAATCCAAACACCAACGGCTTTTAATGATGTGTATTCTCCGAGATAAAATGAAATTGGAAAACCAATAATCCAATAGGCCACAAAAGTAATATACATCGGAATCTTAACATCTTGCAAACCTCGCAAAGCTCCCAAAACAACAACTTGAATACCATCAGAAATTTGGAAAACCGCTGCAACCAAAAGTAATTTGGCCGCAATAGCAATTACTTCCTGATTGTCTACTAGTTGGGATTGGTTATCCATATTTAAAAACAAATACGGCAAGATCTGATGCAACGCAACAAACATTATAGCAAACAGAATTTCAATAAGTATAGCCAATAAAAAAATGGAACGCGCCACAACAACTAATTGTTTATAGTCATTCAACCCTTTTTGGGTACTGATTCGAATCATAGAAACTACACTCAAACCCATGGCAAACATAAACGTCATAGAAGCCAAACTCAACGCAATTTGATTCGCTGCCTGACTGGTTTTTCCAATATTCCCACAAAGCCAAATTCCGACGGTAAACAATACTACTTCAAAAAGCATTTGCATAGCTGATGGAAAACCAAGATTAATGATTTTTTTAATCATATCTTTTCTTAGATCATCAAAACTAAAATCTTTAAAATATTCTCTTAGTTGTTCTTTTCGGGATAAAATGATGTGCATAAAAATAACCATTGCAATCCTTGAAATAACTGTTCCCAATCCTGCACCAAGAATTCCCATCTTTGGAAAAATCCAAACGCCATATATCAAACAATAGTTGA
>CALQCV020000279.1 GCA_943329165.2 Candidatus Nitrotoga sp. CP45
GGCAATTCGGAAGCTTCGGGAAAACAATACGGCGACAAACTGATATTTACCATTTCTGCTGATCGGTTTTTGCGAAATATGGTTCGTGCCATTGTTGGCACCATGATAAACATCGGAACAGGGAAAATAAGTTTAGCCGATTTTGAAAAAATAATTGAGAGCAAAGACCGCAGTCAAGCCGGATTTTCGGCACCGGCACACGGATTATATTTAACCAAAATTGAATACAAGTTCGAGGGATTAGCCAAAAGGCAATAGGCAAAAGAAAAAAACATGCAAGCAAAAGCATTCGATACCAATTTATTTAAACGCATTTTAAAATACACCAAGCCCTATAAATTGCGGTATTATGGCGTCATTTTGTTTGCTGTATCACTTTCTGTTTTTGCCGCACTTCGTCCTTATTTATTAAAGCAAACAGTCGATGAATATATAAAACCAAAAGACGAACACGGACTTTTATTTTATGTATCTGCAATGGGAATTGTTATGCTTTTAGAGTCAATTTCGCAATTCTATTTTGTGTATTGGGCCAATTGGTTAGGACAAGATATCATCAAAGACATACGAATAAAACTATTCAAACACATCCTTAGTTTCAGAATGAAATATTTTGACAATTCGCCGGTTGGTATGTTAGTAACTCGTTCTGTTTCCGACATTGAGCAAATCGCACGCATTTTCAGCCAGGGATTGTTTATGATTTTTAGTGATTTGCTAAAAATGCTTGTTGTACTCTGCTTCATGTTTTATATGAACTGGCGGTTGACTTGGATAATCATAATTGCTATGCCAATATTGGTTTATATCACTCGGATTTTCCAACGCAAAATGCAGGTTGCCTTTGAAGAAGTTAGAACTCAGATCAACAATATGAATGTTTTTGTACAGGAACGTGTTACCGGAATGAAGATTGTGCAGCTTTTTAATCGGGAAGATATAGAATTAGAAAAGTTCAAAGAAATTAATCAGAAGCACAATAAAGCTTGGATAAGAACCATATTTTATAACTCCATCTTCTTCCCTATTGCCGATATAATTTCGTCATTAACACTCGGTGCCGTTGTTCTTTATGGCGGTTTTCATATTTTAGACGGAGATAAATTTACCACTTTTGGCGATTTGTTTTCGTATACCATGTTCATCGGAATGCTATTTAATCCATTGCGTCAAATTGCGGATAAATTCAACGAAATGCAAATGGGAATGATTGCGGCTAATCGTGTGTTTGATATTTTGGACACTGATAACGATGTTCAGCATGATGGAAACAAAATAGCTAATCATTTTCACGGTCAAATTCGTTTTGAAAACGTTCGTTTCAGTTATATTGACAATGAAGAAGTACTAAAAGGCATCAACCTAAAAGTAAATGCAGGCGAAACTATTGCCATTGTTGGTGCTACAGGCGCAGGAAAATCTACAATCATTAATCTTTTAAATCGTTTTTACGAAATCAATTCTGGGATAATTTATATTGACGACCAAAAAATAAACGATTTCAAATTGGAAAGTCTTCGTCAACAAATTGCTATTGTTTTGCAAGATGTTTTCCTTTTTGCCGATACTATTCACAATAATATTACACTGAACAATTCGGAAATTACTCGTGAAGTTGTTATTAATGCAGCAAAGGAAATTGGCGTTCATAAATTCATTAAAAGCCTTCCCGGTGGATATGATTATGATGTAAAAGAACGTGGTGTAATGCTATCTTCAGGGCAGCGCCAACTCATTGCGTTTCTTCGAGCGTATGTCAGCAATCCGAGTATTTTGATTTTGGACGAAGCCACCTCCTCTATTGATACCTATAGCGAAGAATTGATTCAAAAAGCTACCGAAACCATTACCAAAGGCAGAACATCCATTGTTATTGCCCATCGATTGGCTACTATTATTAACGCTGATAAAATTATTGTAATGGACAAAGGTCAAATTGTAGAAGAAGGAACGCATCAAGAATTGGTGACTAAACAGGAAGGTTATTATAAAAAATTATATGACTCACAGTTTGCTGTCGAGAGTTAAACTTTCAAAATAAATCCATAAATTCGCAGTCGAAATCAATTTGAGAAATCATACAAAAAATGAAATGAGCGTAAGCGAATTCCATTTCACCGATAAAAAATAAATAAAAGAATAGAAATGAAATACGATATTATTGTTTTAGGAAGTGGTCCTGGCGGTTATGTTACTGCTATTCGTGCCTCACAATTAGGCTTTAAAGTAGCGGTAATCGAAAAAGAAAGCCTTGGCGGAGTTTGTCTTAATTGGGGTTGCATTCCAACAAAAGCGCTCTTAAAATCGGCTCAGGTTTTTGATTACTTAAAACATGCTTCTGATTATGGATTGACCATAAAAGAATTTGATAAAGATTTTTCAGCGGTTGTAAAACGTTCAAGAGATGTTGCCGACGGAATGAGTAAAGGTGTTCAATTCTTAATGAAAAAAAATAAAATCGACGTTATTGATGGTTTTGGAAAATTAAAACCAGGAAAGAAAGTTGACGTTACTGATGCAACCAAAAAAGTTACCGAATATTCAGCTGACCATATTATAATTGCCACTGGTGCACGAACTCGTGAATTACCAAACTTACCACAAGATGGGGTGAAAGTAATTGGTTACCGTCAAGCGATGACATTGCCTTCACAACCAAAGAAAATGATTGTTGTCGGCTCGGGTGCTATCGGAGTGGAGTTTGCTCATTTTTATAACGCAATGGGAACAGAAGTTACCATTGTTGAATTTATGCCAAATGTAGTTCCAGTAGAAGACGAAGACATCTCCAAACAAATGGAACGTTCGATGAAAAAAGCTGGAATTACGATAATGACAAATTCATCTGTTGAAAAAATTGACATTTCTGGAAAAGGCGTTAAGGCATTTGTAAAAACAGCTAAAGGCGAAGAAATTCTGGAAGCAGATATCTTGCTGTCAGCAGTTGGAATCAAAACCAATATAGAAAACATCGGTTTAGAAGAAGTTGGTATTGCAACCGATAAAGATAAGATTTTGGTAAACGATTATTCTCAAACTAACGTTCCCGGATATTATGCTATTGGTGATGTAA
>CALQCV020000280.1 GCA_943329165.2 Candidatus Nitrotoga sp. CP45
GCTTGATAAACCGGCCCTAGTGGTGATAAATAATTCATGATTTCATTTTTGGCGGCAAAGGCGCCAACAGGTAAACCTCCGCCGATGACTTTGCCAAAACAAATAATATCAGCTTTCACATTATACAATTCCTGAACACCGCCTTTTGCTAATCGGAATCCGGTCATTACTTCGTCAAAAATCAATAATGTATCGTTCTCGTCACAAAGTTGTCTTAACGCTTGTAAAAAGCCTTCTCTTGGCGGCACACAACCCATATTTCCGGCAACAGGTTCAATAATAATAGCGGCAATTTCGTTTTTATTCGCTTCGAATAATGCTTTAACATTCTCCAAATTATTAAAACCTGCAAGTAATGTATCTTTTGCTGTTCCTTGCGTAACTCCCGGAGAATTTGGTGTTCCAAAAGTACTCGCACCACTTCCGGCTTGGATTAAAAAAGAATCCGAATGTCCGTGATAACAGCCTGCAAATTTTATGATTTTATCTCTTTTGGTATAACCTCTTGCCAAACGAATAGCGCTCATACAAGCTTCGGTTCCCGAATTTACAAAACGAATTTTATCAATATTTGGCACCATCGAAATGGCAAGTTCAGCAATCTTTGTTTCCAATTCGGTTGGCATTCCAAATGAAGTTCCTTTTTTTGCTTTTTCAATTATGGCATCAACCACCGGTTGAAAAGCATGACCCAAAATCATTGGTCCCCAAGAATTGATATAATCAATTAATCGATTATCATCTTCATCATAAAGATAGGCTCCTTTAGCACTTTTAGCAAAAATGGGCGTTCCGCCAACCCCTTTAAAAGCTCTTACAGGTGAATTGACACCACCAGGTATAACTTTTTCAGCTTCAGCAAACAACTGACTGCTTCTTTGATAAATCATAGTAAAGTTTGAATTTTATTTTTGAAATTATTTGACAATTATACTTTGTCCAAGGGAAATTGTATTGTCTGTTAAATTATTTTTCTTTTTTAATTCATCAATAGAGATGTTGAATTTTTTAGAAATTGAATACAATGAATCACCTTTGATAACAGTATATTTTTGAACATCCCCAGTATAGGTAATTGACTTATTGACATCAAAAGGCACATACTCTTTGCCTAAAACCTCAGCGTCAAACCTACCCAATTGATACTTTTCAATTAATCCAATTAGTTTGTCCGGATATTTTGAATCCGTTGCATAACCAGCAGCTTTCAAGCCATAAGCCCAGCTCTTATAATCATCTTTTTGAAATTCAAAAAGCTCAGCATATCTAGGTCTACTCGTTAAGAAATAAGAATGGTCTTTGAAAGATTCGCTTGGTTGATTATACTTTCGAAAACATTCATTTTCCTCATCATCAGTATATTTTATACTTAGTCCTGTCCATTCTTTATGACATTTAATCCCAAAATGATTATTGGCTTGAACACTCAATGGACCAGTTCCGGCACCTGATTCTAATATGGCTTGACCCAAAGTGATACTGGCAGGAATTCCTGTTCTTACCATATTGTCTTTTGCAACGCTTTTATAATTTTCGATGTAGGCTAAAACCATTTCGGTAGTTACCTTAACTCTTGTTGTTGCTTCTAAAACTTCTGTAGCATTCGAATAATCAGCAACCACTGGCGAATCTTTTTTAGTAATTACTGCAGAATTATTTTTAGTTCCAGGTCTATAAATTGGCTTTCTCACACTTTGCCCAACTGGAGTTTCCAACTTTCTAGGATCTGATTTTGTATTTCTGACAACCGCATGATTTGCGCTACATGAAACAACAAAAATCACAAGTAGTAGTAAAAGGGCTTTCTTAATCATAAATAGTAATTTGTAATTGGTTTTTTTGTTTTAATAAATTATTAATTCCTGCAACACCTTGTAATCCACCAGTATGTATAACTAGAATTTTTGAGTTTTCTGGGAAATAATTTTTATGAATTAAATCCAGAAGTCCGAACATCATTTTCCCTGTGTAAATTGGGTCTAATGGTATTTTATGCTTTTCATAAAACTCATTGATAAACAGTATCAATTCTTCTGAAACTTTAGCATAACCTCCAAAATGATAGTCAGTAATTAAATCCCAATTAGATTTGGAAACAAATTTACTAATATCTTGTCTTAAAAAATCACCCTTTAATGCAGGAAAACCCAAAACTTGTTGACTATTTTTTGAACAATTTATCAGTCCCGAAATGGTTCCTCCGGTTCCAATAGCACAGCAAATATAATCGAACTTTTCATCGTTTACTGTTAAAATTTCTTCGCAGCCTTTTACAGCCAAATTATTGGTTCCACCTTCCGGAATTAAATAAAAATCACCAAATTTTTCTGTTAATTGATGGATAAATTTTGGACTGCTTTTTTCTCTAAAAATTTCCCGGTCCACAAAATAAAAAACCATTCCGAAATCCTGGGCTTTTTTAAGGGTTGGATTTTCAGCTATTTTATCCTGTAGCTCTTCACCTCTTATGACTCCGATAGTTTTGAATTCTTGTTCATTTCCTGCAGCGGCTACTGCCAAAATATGATTGGAAAAAGCGCCTCCGAAAGTCAAAAGCGTTTTTTTATTTTCTCTATTCGCCTGCGCCAAATTGTACTTTAATTTTCTAATTTTATTTCCTGAAATATGTGGATGAAGTAAATCTTCCCGTTTTATATAAAGCGAGATATTCGTGTTTTCTAAATCGATTTTTTGATTAGCACTTTCCAAAAAAGATGTTTTTTCAAAAGTAGTTTATGCAAATCATTTTACACACAAAAAGAGATTATAAATTGCTTTTAAGTTAATTTTAGTTTGAAGAAACTATTATTTTTTGTGTTTTACTTTGTCCGTCTACCGATTGGATTTTGACTAATAAATACCATCACTCTATGCCCCAGTACAAAACATATAACTAAGTATATTAGTTCTTGTAGTATTATGCATTGTTATACCAAAATCTTCATTTCCAGAACCTGCCGGGGCATTACCAACTGGAAAGCACCAATAATTATAAGCAAATTGTTTACGGTTCCTTCCTGAAAAAAGAAAGTTAC
>CALQCV020000281.1 GCA_943329165.2 Candidatus Nitrotoga sp. CP45
AAACTTCCTCTTGTGAAAGAAGTACTTTGGTTATCCCATAAAATAGTGTATGGAGCAGTTCCTCCGGTTGGTGTGATTGTAGTAGACCCATTGTTAGCGCCAAAACAAGTAACATTAGTAGTGTTATCAGTAGAACCTAAAACAGCAGGTTGGGTAATAGTTTCACTTACATTTGAAGTACATCCGTTAGCATCTGTAATCACTGCGGTGTATGTTTCTGCTGATAAATTTGATCTATTGAAAGTAGTTTCACCTGTTGACCATAAAATAGTATAAGGACTCGTTCCTCCTGAAGCAGTTACGCTTACGCTTCCATTATTTCCTCCAAAACAAGAAACACTACTAGTACTATTTGATGACCCTAAGGCAGTTGAAGGTTGTGTAACTGAAACACTCACGTTTGTAGTACATTCGTTCGCATCAGTAACCACTGCGGTATAATTTACGCTTGGCGCTAAACTTCCTCTTGTGAAAGAAGTACTTTGGTTATCCCATAAAATAGTGTATGGAGCAGTTCCTCCTGCTGGAGTAATTGTAGCAGAACCATTGTTTGCTCCAAAACAAGTAACATTTGTAATTGAAGAAGAATAACTTAATACTGTTGGTTGTCCTACTTTAACACTAAAATCAACTGAACATCCTAGGCTATCAGTAACTGTAACAGTGTAGCTTCCTGCTGATAAACCTATAATAGTACTATCTGTACTTGCATTTGCCCAAGCAAAAGTATAGGGTCCTACTCCACCAGAAATAGTAGCGCTATCAATAGTAGCAGTTCCATTACTTCCACCAAAACAAGATACTGCTGTACTAGAAACACTAGCTGCAATGGCAACTGGTTCTACTACTTGAAATACTGCAGGTCCTGATGATACAATTCCAGCCGCATCAGTAACTGAAGCAGTATAAGAACCTGCTCCTAAACCTGTAAATAGATATGAATTACTTAGAACTTCACCCGAAGAAGCAACAGAAGTACCATCTTTAAATAATTCAAAGTGATAAGGCGCTGAACCCCCTGTAACTGTAACTGTAACTGCTCCATTCAAATAACCATAACAGTTTACACTTGAAGTAATTTGAATATTGTAAGCACGGTTTGAATTACACTCTAAATAGCTTTGATCAACAGTTCCGTTATCATAATTTTCATTAATAGCAGTAGCAGTAGCATTTAAGGCCGATAAATCACCTTCTGCACAACCACCTATAACTTGATTAGCATAAGTCAAAAAATTTGCTACGGTCATTCCAGCATGAGCACCTGATAAAATTGGTAAAGAACCAAAACCACTAGTACTTGAAGCGAAATCCGCATCATATACATCAAACCCGACTGCTAAAGAAACTGCTAATACTTGAGATGCTAAAGTGTTATTGATTGTTCCTGCAGGATCAACAAGTGCACCTGACAATAAAGCAGGAGTTCCTCCTGAAGGAAGAAATTCTTCAACTGCTTGTGAACTAGTAAAGGTTAGGGTGTTTTGACCACATCCAATGGTAATCCCATCTGGAAAAGCGGCATCAAAATTTGCATCGCGATAACATCCTGGATTATTTCCCTTACATACAGTTCCCCATCCACCTATTGTGAATGTTTTAAACTGTCCACTACAACCTTGTGCATTGGAATTTGTCATTCCTAAAAGAAAGACGAAGACAACACTTAAACATAATTTTTTCATCATTTTTTTGTATTTAGTTATTAAATTTAAATTTGGGTTTAAAATTTGAGGCGAAATTAATTTGGTTTTCACCAAATCCTTTCAACCATCCATACAAAACCTAGAAAATCGATAAACTACAATTTTCAAGAAATTTGATTTATTTTGTCGATTATTTTAAAAAATAGGATAGCATTTTGTCTACAAAACCAGTAATAATAAGGTTTAAAAATAAGTTAAACGGTTATGAAGCTATTTTTAGACCGCTGTTAACAAAGTGCATTTTGTGCCTTATTCGGAAGTAGGTCTATCTTCTTCAGAAAACACTAATTCATTTTCTGAAAAGTCAAGTATTTCAGCCTTATGGACATGATTAATAATTTCATCAATTCCTTTTTGCAACATGAGCTCTGTTGAAAATTTTCGGCTATTAGCCAAGACCAAACAGTCTTTAGATAATCTAAAAAAAAACTTATTCGATGCCTTTCTGACTTTTGTAAAAGCAAACAATGCCATGTTTTCTTTTATTCCTAAGATCATTCTTTCACAATCTGATTTATGTTTACAAGCTATACTAGTAAAAATTGTTTTCCCCTTTCTGGAGGAAAAAACAAACTTATAATCACCATTGTATCTTTTGCTAATTACAAATGTACTCATAGTTAATTTTCAGAATTTTAGGCAGCTAGTTTGGAATGACAAAATGAAAAAACTATTTATTCAAAACTTCTGTTAAGACTTGTGCTTCGGTGCCATTAGGAAGCGAAATACTAAGTTTTTGAGCAATGGTGGGTGCTATTTCAGTAATTAGCTTTCTATCGTGGGTTTCTCCTTTGTTGATATGCCAACCATAAAACAACAACGGCACATGAGTATCATAACTATAAGTCGTTCCGTGAGAAGTTCCTGTGGGACCATATTCGATATAACCCGGTTTATTCAAGACAATCATATCTCCGTTTTGGGTTACATCATATCCATTGGCAATACAATTCAAATGATAATCAGTTCCGGGGTTTACTAAAATTTCTTCTTCGGTATAAACTCGCTTTACATAGTTTTGCGCCATTAAGAATTCTTTAAACGCTTGTTTCACTTTAACCAAATCCAAACCCTTGGCTTTGATTTTTACTTTATCAAAAAACAGGTTAAAGCTGTCATAACGCAGCACTAAATTTTCGCCAAAAGTATCCGTTGAAAATTTCTCAAGATTTTTATCGAGTTCCTTGCCGTCAAGATTGGTGACGTCGTATTTGTTATCCTTTAGGAATCGGGCATTTTCAGCTCCGCCATGATCAGCGGTCAGGAAAACCAAATAATTTCCTTCTCCGACTGTCTT
>CALQCV020000282.1 GCA_943329165.2 Candidatus Nitrotoga sp. CP45
AAAGTCAAAAGCATCAGCCCTTGGGGTCGACTGGACTTGTTCTGCAAGAAACGCCCGTTATTTATCTGGCGGGAAAATTACACTTCAAGGAAACTTTGACCCGTCAAGATTGTTATCTCCAATTCCAACTATCAAAAAAATGGTGCACGAAATGATTGACGAATTCGGAAAAGATAATTACATCGTAAATCTTGGTCACGGAATTTTACCAACTATTCCTGTAGATCATGCAAAGGCATTTATTGAAGCAGTTAAAGAATATAAATCATAGTACAAAGTATCAAGTATTAAGTATTAAGATTTTGTCTTTGTACTTAATACTTTGTACTTAATATAACTATAAATGAAAGACAAATTCTATCAATACATAGTACAACTCCAAGATCAAATCACTTCCGGACTCGAAGCAGTGGATGGTTTTGCCAAATTCCGTGAAGATATTTGGGAAAGACCAGAAGGCGGCGGTGGAAAAACACGTGTGATTGAAAACGGAAAAGTTATTGAAAAAGGCGGCGTAAACATTTCAGCTGTTCACGGAAAATTACCCGAAGCCATGCAGAAAATGTTCAACGTTGGCGAAGCCGATTTCTTTGCTTGCGGATTGAGTTTAGTCATTCATCCTAAAAGCCCAATGGTGCCAACAGTGCATGCCAATTGGCGCTATTTTGAAATGTATGATGATGATGGAAAAATTATAAATTCATGGTTCGGTGGCGGACAGGATTTAACGCCTTATTATCTTTTTGAAGAAGATGCGAAACATTTTCATCAAACATGTAAAACCGCTTGTGATAATCATAATCCGGAGTTTTATCCAAAATATAAAAAACAATGCGACGATTATTTCTGGAACACACACCGGAATGAAGCACGCGGAATTGGCGGTTTGTTCTTTGATTATTGTAAAGAAAGCGATGCTACGAAAATGGAAGATTGGTTTAACTTTGTTAGCGAAGTTGGCAATAGTTTCCTTGAAGCGTATGTTCCAATTGTGGAAAAAAGGAAAGATTTAAATTATACAGAAGCACAAAAAACTTGGCAGGAAATCCGCCGTGGCCGTTACGTCGAATTCAATTTGGTTCACGATAAAGGGACGTTATTTGGATTAAAAACTAACGGAAGAATAGAAAGTATTTTGATGAGTTTACCACCACATGTGCAATGGGTTTATGATCACCATCCGAAACCCGGAACAGAAGAAGAAAAATTAATTAAGGTATTAGAATCACCAATTGATTGGATTTAAAAAAAACAAGAAAATATCAAAAGTTAAAACAACTGTAATAAGATTAACAATTAGTGAAACAAAATGTAAAGATTTGATATTAAATTTTTCTTTATAAACATTAAATAAACTTATTATAAATAGAATAAGAGAAACTAAAACGAAGAAAGGCACACCAACACAAATTAATATTGTAGCTGACCCGATATCGCCTGTTTCAAAATTTGTAATTTTAAAAAGACAAATGTAAATAAGTGCAATTACACTAAAAATTAACCTTTTTTTCATAAGACAAATATATAATAATTATGTTCCCACTACAAAGAGGCAGAAGATTACGCGTAAACGAAAGCATTCGTTCCTTAGTTCGCGAAACAACACTAAGTCCAAGCGACTTTATGTTCCCAATGTTCATTACAGAAGGCGAAAACGTAAAAGTAGAAATCCCATCTATGGTTGGAATTTACCGTCGTTCTATCGATTTAACAGTGGAAGAAGTTAAAGAAATATTTGCTCTGGGAATCCGAGCTGTAAACATCTATGTAAAGGTTGATGAAAGCCTGAAAGACAACACCGGAAAAGAAGCTTGGAATCCAAACGGATTGATGCAGCAAGCCATAAAAGCAATCAAAGCCGCTTGTCCTGAAATGATTGTAATGCCTGATGTAGCTCTCGATCCATACTCTATTTACGGTCATGACGGAATTTTAGAAAACGGAGATATTGCCAACGATGCAACAAATGAAGCACTAGTAAAAATGGCAGTTTCTCACGCGCAAGCGGGAGCCGATTTTGTAGCGCCAAGCGACATGATGGACGGACGTGTCTTGCGTTTGCGTCAAGGTTTGGATGCTGCCGGATTTTCAAATGTTGGAATCATGAGCTATTCAGCTAAATATGCTTCAGCGTTTTACGGTCCATTTCGTGATGCTTTAGACAGTGCGCCAAAAGACAATAAATCTAATACTGAGCCTGTCGAAGTGCCAAAAGACAAAAAAACCTACCAAATGGATTATGCCAATCGCATCGAAGCCATCAAAGAAGCGCTTATGGATGTAGAAGAAGGCGCCGATATGGTGATGGTAAAACCAGGAATTGCATATCTTGATATTGTTCGCGAAGTTAAAAATGCAGTCAATGTTCCGGTAACGGTTTTCCACGTTTCGGGCGAATATGCCATGATTAAAGCCGCTTCCGAAAGAGGTTGGCTCGATCACGACAAAATCATGATGGAGCAATTGATGTGCATCAAAAGAGCAGGAGCAAGCTTGATTTCGACTTATTTTGCAAAGGAAGCCGCAATTTTATTAAATAAATAGAATAAAAAATTGACCGCAAATTCGCAAATTTTTCAGTTACCCAAATACTTAATTTGCGAATTTGCGGTAATTATTGTAGCGAATGGTTCGGGCTTTATCAGTTGTCCATTTTCCCGCTTTCCGCTCTACACGGTAGCTTGCTGCAATCGGGGCTAGATAAAAAACGTATTAAATTTTTGTAAACTATGAAAAACCTATTAGTACTACTATCATTCTTTTCTTTAATTGCATGTCAATCCAAAGAAGAGAAAGCAGCAACTTCAGTTGACGAAACGGCAACCAAAATTTCAGGACAAGAACTTTTTGAAGGCGAAGGAAATTGCATTGCCTGTCACAAACCCGACCAAAAAATAATCGGACCAAGTTTACAAGACATTGCAAAAGTCTACAAGGAGAAAAATGCAAGTATTGTGCTATTCTTAAAAGAAGAAAGTGGACCCATAATTGACCCAAGTC